>NZ_JAEKEO010000008.1:0-75295 GCF_016651075.1 Bacillus sp. TH19
CGTTATATACCAAGTATTCAATCTGAATATATAATCATTAGACACGCGCAGGAAGCAAGAGGCGTACCTTTTGAAAAAGGAGAAGCGAGCTTGTGGATTCGTATGAAAAACCGTGTTTTAATTTTTTGGCCACTTATTATTCATTCATTAGAAAGGATTGATACTGTTTCAAATGCAATGGATTTAAGAGGTTTTGGAAAAAAGGATAAACGAACGTGGTACTATGCAAAAGACGCACAAAAGGAGGATTACATCACACTTTTTGTTGGTATTATCATTTTGATTATTGCAGTTTACTTAAAGCTGAATGTATTCCAAAGCTTCTGGTACCCATTTTAAAGCACTCTCAATAGAGTGCTTTTACTAATTTTTATAAAGACATGCTCAAAAAAGGGAGATATACATACTGTATAATACGAACCAGTTAAAATGATCAACTACCTATTAGTTTTCAAACCAAAAGGAGGAAAAAATATGAGTTTCGGCGGTTCTTGTGGTTTTGGTGGAGGTTTCGCTTTATTAGTTGTGTTATTTATTTTATTAATTATTGTTGGATGTAGCTGTTGGAGCTAAGGGTACTAATTTCTAATTAGTCTCTTCTAAATGTAAATTAAAAAAACATAGCAGATACTTTTTGTATCGAAATAAAAAAGGAGCCATTATGCTCCTTTTTTATTTATTATGCAACGTGCTCTCATTATTATATTTTGGGAATGTAATAGTTAAAGTAGTTCCTTTATTAACGATACTTCGGATTTTTAAACTGCCTCGCATCGTTTCAATAATTTTAACAGCAACCATCGTGCCTAAACCAGTACCTTTCGTTTTTGTACTAAAATATGGTTCGCCAAATCGATTAATTTGCTCTTGCGACATTCCAACTCCACTATCTTGAATCCTTATTATGACCTTATTATTGCTAACAGTTGCAGAAATAATTAGATTACCGCCACATGGCATTGCTTCTATACTGTTTTTTATTAAATTTAAAAAACATTGATGGAAGTGCTGTGTATTACCAATAATTGTTCCCTCTGAGAACTCTTTTGTAATATTAATAGTATTCATGTTACAAAAAGGCAACATCATATTAATAACTCGATTTAACTCGTGCTCCACTGAAATATGATCTAGTTTTTCTGAAGCCGGTTTGGCAAAAGTTAAGTAATCATCAATAATTGCTTGTGCACGATTTAATTCTTCAAGAATATGTTCAATATACTCATCTTTGGATTGTTGAGTTATATTGGGTGTTTTTAAAAGTTGTGTAAATCCTTTTACAACAGTCAATGGATTCCTTACTTCATGTGAAATACTTGCAGCGAGTTGGCTGACAATCTCCATTTTTTCAACTTTTATTAATTTTGATCGCATAAATATTGCATCTTTTAAAACCTCATTAAAATAGACCATAAATAATATTAAAATAGTTGGTAATAGAATGAAATAAATAATGTACAAATTATTCACTTCAAAATCTGATAGAGTTAAAACAATTACTGTTGTAAATATTGCAAGGAAAAAAGTTAAAAACATAGATGAAGTTACTTTTATTTTCCTATTGTATGTATTAAATTTTGATGATACGAATGCTGTAATTATTAACATCGTTCCATAAACAATGATTGTTAACAGGCTAAAACCATAAAACATAAAACGTATTATTAATAAAATCATGAGTAATGCAATACCGACTGGAAATCCACCATAAAGTGTACCAATTAAAAAGGGGATTTGTCTTAAATCGTGAATATAATTTTCATCCATATAGATGGGATACCGCATACATAAAATTAGTGGGATACTCGTACAAAGAATGATAAGTAGTTTCTTATATTTCTTCCCGAAGTACCCACTATCATAAATAAAATAAAAAACAAATATACTGCTTAAAATATAAAGAAGATTATTTAAAACATTTTGATTAATGTAAACAAAGTTCATAATACATGCCCCGTTATCCTGAATTTCAATCCCATATGTATTATACATTATAAAAGTACAAGTTTTACATGTACTTTTACAATGTATTTAGTTTTTATAGATTTTCAGTGTTATAGGCTTTTAACCATGCATTATTAAACTCTTCCATTGACGCATAGCGCTCACTACGATTTTCATTTACAGCACGGTATGCTACTTCATATAAGCCTGCACTAGCTTCCCATTTCATAAAGGAACGATCTTGCCCGCCACCTAATAGTGCGAAAGCTATAGCCCCCATATTAAATACATTAGTTTTCCCGTCTATCATAGCATTAAGTTGAAACTCTTCAGGTGACATAAAACGAGATGACCCCCACATTCGTCCCATCTTATTTACATACGGTTTGTTACTGTATAAATCAATATCACAAATTTTTGTTTCATTAGTTTTAAAGTTGTACAAAATACTACCGTCATAAAAATCAATAGCTACATAGTTTTTGTGTTCAACGTGAGTATGGAAATTAAAAATAGAATTTAATGAAACTAGCCTATTTTTAACGGATAATTTTTTATATTTATAAAATGGTGAGTTAGGATCATTATATTTTGCTGGGGGTGGGAAACTCCAGTGCGAGTGAAGACATTCACCGTCAAACCAATCGAAAATTAAAACATATCCATGCTGTACAGGGTAGTGATCAATTAAATTTATAAGAGAAACGTGTTTTAATTCATTGTATATAGTAACTGAGCTTTTTAATCTTTGTATAGCTTCATTTGTAGAAGCATTATATGCGAGTGTTTGTGCCCCTGCATATTTTATAAAGTTCTTTTTCCCATTCTTTTCAACACCAAAACTTATATTACCGGAATCTTGTTGGTCAAAAACCGCAAATACTGTACCTAGTTTTGTAAGCCAATCAAAATTATGATGTTTTTTTAGTTGGAATGTTATAGTATCTAACTGAATTTTAACTGGAATATCTTTCATAATTCACCTCAAATTTAATATAATTAAGTTGTCCATTACAGTATTCGACATATTTTGTGAAATCCCTATATTTATAAACTTAAATTTTATAAATATAATAATATATAGTTATAAGGAGGAAAGCAAATGGATGGAAAAATCATAATTAAACCGTACCAACAATATTGGCATACAGAGTTTTTAAATGAAAAAAATAAACTTGTGCCGTTACTCCATGAAGAAATTATTGCTATTGAACATATAGGAAGCACAGCCGTAGAAGGGTTAGGGGCTAAACCTCTTATTGATATGATGATCGGCGTAACAAATTTACAAATTACCGAAAATTGGAGGGAAGCCCTAGAAGAAATTGGCTATGAATATGTTCCTAAAAAAACACCTAATTGGCGTTTTTTTAGAAAAGGTAAATGGAGAGCTGGTACCCACCATTTACATGTTTATATTTATAATAACGAGGAATGGAGGAACAACCTTTTATTTCGAGACTTTCTAATAAATCATGAGTGGGCACGTGAAGAATATAGAGTATTAAAAGAGATGCTTGCTGCTGCATATCCTTTTGATCGTGTTTCATATACAAATGCAAAAGCACCGTTTATTTGCAACATATTAGAATTGGCCAAAAAGGAGATAAATAAAATATAAGTAGTTTGCAGATTCTCATTTTATTTTAATCTTTCTCTCATGTTATTCTCTCTTTACTTGATACACTGCTGATTATAGAGCTTTTGAGTCAAAAGGAGATTATATAAAATGAAGAAAATACTTAGAAATAAATGTTTCCATATATATGTTAAAATAATCGGTATTACTTTTATTGTTTGTAGTGTAGAATTGCTATTTATTAATGTTTTGTACGGGAATGTATTAAATGTACAATGGCTAAATAAGAAATTAGGTTCTTTAGGTGAATACGGGGTAATTATAGCTGCATCATTATGGTTCTTACGTCATATATGGTTATTTTTAAAGAAGAAACATATTCACAGATTTAAAATAATTAAAGAGCTATATCTTTTTATAAAACATTTTCACGTATTAATTGGATACGCTGTAATAGCTGTTGCGACTACTCACGGTGTTTACTTTTTAATAAAAGGAAGTCGGCATATTATGCTAGTATACAGTGGTATATTTTCTCTTTTAACCTTAATAGCATTAGGGATTGCGGGATTTGTTTTACAACAAACTAATAAGAAAACGAAATTGATAATGTATCGAAAAACACATCAAATCGTTGCAATTATATTCGGAATAGAATTACTTATTCATTTAATCGTATAGGAGGAAGTATCGTTGCAACATATACTAATTATTGAGGATGAGGAAAGCTTAGCAGATTTTTTAGAATTAGAATTAAAGTATGAAGGATATATAGTAGATATACAACTTGATGGAAGAAAGGGATTAGAAGCAGCACTTGAAAAGAATTACGATCTCATATTACTTGATTTAATGTTACCAGGATTAAACGGACTGGAAGTATGTCGTCGACTAAGAGCAACTAAAAGTACACCTATTATTATGTTGACTGCTCGTGATAGTATTATGGACCGTGTGACAGGGTTAGATAGTGGAGCTGATGATTATCTTCCAAAACCGTTTGCAATTGAAGAACTTTTAGCACGTATGAGAGTGATTTTTAGGAGAGAAGAAAATACAGAGCAAAAGCACGCATCATTTCTTTCGTTTAAAGATCTACAGCTTCAGATTGAATCTCGAACTATAACTAAAGGAAATGAAGAAATTGAACTTACAAATAAAGAATTCGAGCTACTGCTTATGTTTATGAAAAATATTAATCGAGTTCTTACCCGTGATATTTTACTGGACCAAGTATGGGGTTATGATGCAATGGTTGAGACGAATATAGTCGATGTATATGTTCGTTATTTACGTAATAAGTTACATAGTGTGGATAAGGAGGAGTATATCCAAACAGTTCGCGGTGCTGGATATATAATGAAATGATAAAAAACATTGTGCACCGAATTCGAAATTTACCTATAAAGTGGAAATTAACACTTTGGTCCACTACACTAGTATTCATTTTGTTTATTTTGTATAGCACGTTACAATTCATTGTAATTAATAAGTGGACTATAGATTATGAACAGAAACAAATAAACAGACAATTGACAGAAATAGCGGCATATTTTCAAGATAAAAACGAAATGCTCTCGAGCAAAACATTTGAAAATAGTAAAGAATTTCTAAATAATATGATTGATAAACATCAAATGATTCGTATTATCGGAAATGATGGAAAGCCCATTGTTACTGTTTCTCGAGATTTTAATGAAGCTTGGATAAAACCAAAACAGGTTACCCAAGATGAATCCTTAATAAAAAGACATATAGAAGATCGAATATTAGTTGAGCGCATACCAATTCAAACAAAAAAATTCACGGGAACTATTGAACTTACGAAAAACTTAGAGACATTTGATCATTTATTAAAAATTATCTTAGTGGTAATGGTCTTTGCAGGGATATGTGGATTAGTGTTTAGTTTTTTAGGCGGAATACTTATAACGAAAAAGCTTTTATCAAGTGTTCAAAACATAACGGATACGATGAAGCGTATTAAGAAAAACGGACTAAATGAAAGAGTTCCAGTACGAGAAAATAATGATGAACTCGCAAAATTATCGATTCTTTTTAATGAAATGATGGATGAAGTGGAAACTTCTTTTACACAGCAAAAACAGTTTGTAGAAGACGCATCGCATGAATTAAGAACACCATTAACAATTATTCAAGGGCACTTATCAATGCTGAATCGATGGGGGAAAAATGATCCAGCTATATTGGATAAATCTCTTCAATCCAGTTTAAAAGAAGTAGATCGATTAAATAAATTAGTTTCAGAATTGCTAGAGCTATCAAGGGCTGAATCAGAACAGATACATCCAATAGCAGCTGAACGAGTCCATGTTAATAGCGTATTAAAACAAGTTACACAAAACTTTGCAATACTGCAAACTGACTTTCAATTTGATATGAAATTGGATGCAGATGAAGCGTATGTTTCAATACCATCATCTTACTTAGAACAAATAATTATTATTGTAATGGATAATGCAGTGAAATATACAAAAGAAGCTAATAAGTATATTTGCATTGAATCAAGTATGCGGTCAGGAAAAATTAAAATCCGCATAATAGATCATGGGGCAGGAATACCTGAAGCAGATTTACCATTTGTTCTTAACCGTTTTTATAGAGTTGATAAAGCGAGAAGCCGAAAACAAGGTGGAAATGGGCTAGGTTTATCAATTGCAAAAAGGCTTGTAGAAAAATATAACGGAGCTATTCAATTAGAGAGTAAAGAAAACGAAGGAACAATTGTTACAATTACATTTCCTGATACTACACATGAATAGTTAAAGGTAAAAAATTCTTTTTGAAAATACTCTTTAAAAGGAGGAATACATTTTGTATTTCCTCCTTTTTTGATGCTTAGTAATCAAATTATTTTATTTATTTCGATATTTAAAGTACATTGAAAGGATTAAGGGGGAATAATTAATGAAAGCTATTGTACATCAACATAAAAAAGGGTTAGAAGGTTTAGAATATAAATTATCACCGGAGATAACTCCTAATGTGGGGGAAGTTAAAGTGAAATTAAGAGCAGCAGGTTTAAATCATCGTGATTTATTTATAATGAATAATAGAAAAGAAATGGAACTACCATTAGTTTTAGGGTCAGATGGTGCAGGTATTGTTATAGAACTAGGAGAAGGAGTTTCAAATATTTCACTACATACCGAGGTTATTATTAACCCTAGTATTGGATGGAATAATACTCATGAAATACCAGAGTTACCTGAAGTACTAGGTGGACCAGCCGATGGAACGTTTGCTGAATATGTTATTGTACCAGCAGAAAATGTAGTGGAAAAGCCATCATATCTTACGTGGGAAGAATCTGGCGTTTTATCTTTATCGGCATTAACTGCATATAGAGCGCTTTTTACAAAAGGTAGATTAAAACCTGAAGAACATGTCCTAATTCCGGGAATCGGCGGTGGTGTAGCTACTTATGCTATGTTATTTGCTAAAGCAATTGGAGCAAAGGTGAGTGTTACTTCAAGGATAGAGGGAAAAAGAAAGGCTGCTGAAAAATATGGTGCAGACTTTTCTTTTAATAGTTCTGGTAATTGGGAAGAGTGCCTACATGGAGAAAAAGTGGATTTAATTATAGATAGTATAGGTCCGGCGACTTTCTTAAAATATTTTGATATATTAAAACCAAATGGAAGAATCGTTAACTTTGGTGCAAGTTCAGGAGATAAAATCGAATTACCGTTACGAGCATTATTTTATAATCAAATTGATATTATGGGAACATCAATGGGAAGCCGTGAAGAATTTAATGAGATGGTTCATTTTATAGAGAAACATAATATTAAACCAATTATTGATAAAGTATATCCATTAGAAGAAGCAATCCAAGCTTTAAATCGAATGCAGCAAGGAGAACAATTCGGTAATATTGCCCTTCGTATGGAATAAGAATATGATTTCGTAACTAATATATTTAAATGAATATGTTATGTATTATATTCATGCATAGAGTGTTCACCATACTATTTAAAATGGTTTACAACCTTTATACATATTTAGCTCGTGTAAATAGTTACGCCATTGTCAAATGAATAGTAGCAAAATGAGAATTAGATGAGAAAAGTTTAAGTCCATTTTCATATTGATGTTGTATACTGTGTAAATCAAGAACACTTGTATCTTTATTTAAAGTACAATGAGTAATAATAAGGAGAGAGTAATATGAATTACACAGTATTTCAATGGATTAATAACTTTGCTGGATCATCCAAGCTATTAGATACGCTAATGATCGCTATTACAAATAGTGCTGCATATGTAGCAATACTATTTATGCTTATCCTATGGTTCAATAATGGAAAGAAAGAGAATGCAATTAGAAAACAATATACAGTGTTATATACGACACTTTCAGTTAGTATTGCATTATTAGTAAATGTCCTTATACATGCGGTATATTACCATCCGCGTCCTTTTATAACACATCATGTAAATCAATTAGTACCGCATGCAGCAGATTCATCATTTGTAAGTGATCATTCTGTACTCGTATTTTCGATTGCTTTCGTATTTATTCTAAGAGGAGAAAAACTTAAATATATCGCGTTAATATGGGCAATATTAGTCGGTGTATCACGCATGTACGTAGGCGTTCATTATCCTCTAGATATACTTGGTGCTGCGTTCTTAACATTTATTACAAGTGGATTAGTGATGCAAAGCGCACGTATATTTGAACCGTTAGCAAGTTTTATTTTCAAAATGTATTCACTAGTAGCAAAACGAGTTCCTTTTTTAGCGAAATATAACCACATAGCGTAAACTTAAGAACCTACCAAAAAGTAGGTTCTTTTTATTTGAAGATTCGAAAAATTTCACTCACCGTATTTAATATTTAAAAACATAAACAATCAGAAACAAATAGCAACTTAGATTGTTTTCTTATCGTTTTAGAGGAATTCACTGAAAAAACTACGAAAAATATAGTATCTAAAATAAAAAAGTGCATCTTCGCATTAATGCATTGTAAAGGAAAGGAGATTAGTATGCATAAACTTCAAACGAATAAAGGCGCTCGATATATGATGATTGCTTTTATTGTTTTGTTTCTTACTATGCTTTTACGTATATTTTATATTCAAGCAGTAGGAGTCGTGCATAATGTTAATGTAAAGGATCTTGCGAAGGAACAACAAAACAAAAATGGAGTTTTAGAGGCAAATCGCGGGACAATTTATGATCAAAACGGTAAAGTATTAGTCCAAGACTCAACGACATATCGCATCGTTGTAAACCTAAAAGGAAAAGATAAATTAAAAGATAAAGAAGATACCGCACAACGTTTAGCAGATGCGCTTGAAGTTGATAAAGAGGAGATCATGAAAAATTTTCACGAAGGACGTACGCAAGTTGAAATTGGTAAAATTGGACGTAACTTATCTAGAGAAGCGAAGGAAGAGATTAATAATTTGAAAATACCAGGTGTATCTTTCACAACAGAAAAAGCCAGAGTATACCCAAATGAAGATTTCGCCTCGTATATACTTGGTTTTGCAAGACCAGACGATAAAGGTAATGCGGTGGGGAAGTTTGGGCTTGAAGAAAGTTTGGATAAATATTTGCGCTCTACAAATGGTAATGTTTCATATGTAGGTTCAAGAAAAGGAATCCCACTTACAAATGATATAGGAAAAGTAGAACCTGCTAAAAATGGAAATAACGTATACCTTACGCTTGATAAACAAATTAATAGTTTTTTAGAAGACGCGATGAATAAAGCGGCGCAACACTATGACCCTTCTATGTTAGTAGGAATTATTGCAGATCCAAAAACAGGTAAGATTTTAGCAATGTCTAGTAAGCCTAGTTATAATCCTAACAAGGGAGACATTGAATATTTTTTAAACGATCCAATTGCGAATGCATTCGAACCAGGGTCTACAATGAAAGTTTTTACATTAGCTTCTGCAATTAATGAAGGTGTATATAACGGGAAAGAATATTTCCAATCAGGAAAATACGCAGTTGGTTCAGCAGAGATTAAAGATCATAATGGCGGCTATGGATGGGGCTCAATTACATTTGATGAAGGGTTTGAACGGTCATCGAACGTTGCTTTTTCTATTTTAGAAGACCAGTTACTGAAACCAAATAAATTCAAGCAATATATGAATAAATTTGGTTTCAATCAAAAAACAGGGATAGATTTACCTGGAGAAAGTAAAAATACATTATTGTTAAATACTCAAATTCAACAAGTTACTACTTCTTTCGGCCAAGGCTCAACTGTAACTCCTATTCAAATCGTACAAGCGGCCACAGCTATAGCAAATGACGGGAAAATGATGCAACCTTATATTGTTGATAAGGTTGTAAATCCAACAAATAAACAAGTTATTATGGAAAATCAACCTAAAGAAATAGGGAATCCGATTAAAAAAGAAACTGCAGAAGAGGTAAGAAACTTAATGGAGCGAGTTATTACTTCATCAAAAGGAACGGGAACGATGTATAAAATTGATGGCTATCCGATTGGTGGTAAAACAGGGACAGCGCAAATTCCGAATCCTGAAAATGGACGATATATGGAAGGGAAAGATAATTATATTTTTTCATTCTTAGGAATGGCTCCAATTGATGATCCACAATTAGTCGTATATTTAGCCATTAAGCAACCTAAATTAAAGGGGAATGAATACGGTGCTCAGCCTCTTGCTGAAATTTTTAAACCAGTTATGAAAAATAGTCTAGAATATTTAAAAGTGAAACCATATACAGAAAAGCAAATGGTAGATGCAACAAAGCAATCTGAAATAAAAGTACAAAATTATGTAAATCAAACAATGGATACTGTAAAAAATATTGCAGAAAAAGAGAAACTTCAGCCGGTATTATTAGGAGAAGGAAAGATAATAAAACAATATCCACAGACTAGCGAAGTAATGAGTGAAGGAGATCGCATACTTCTAGTAGGAAGTAATGTGAAAATGCCTAACCTAAAAGGTTGGTCAATGCGTGATGTTATGTATTTCTCCAAGCTATTAAAATTAGATTTAAAAACTTCAGGTATGGGCTATGTAACGAGTCAAAGTATTGAAAAAGGACAAGATTTACAAGAGGGTGACACTTTAGAACTAGAATTAGAACCACCGCTACAACCGTTAGTAGAGGCAAACACGAATTAATTTGGAAATTTTGAAGGGCCTATATATAATTGGCTCTTTTTTTTGAGATTCAACTAATTTCACGCACCGTAATTTTTAGAAAAAATAATAAATAAGACTATTAACATTGGCATAGCTTAAAATATCTGATTATTTATTATTTACAGTTAAATAGTTATGTGATAATATGGAAAAACCAAATGCAGTGAAGAGAAGAGTAGATAAAATGAATTTTTCACAGAGAGCTCCATTTAGCTGAAAAGGAGCAAAAATTCTTTATTGAATCAAGCCTCTGAGCAGCACATCGGAACCTTTTAAAAGTGGATGGTGTGACGGGAGCTCCCGTTATAGAGCTAAGGTATAAGCATGAAAATAGTGCAGTACCTGATAAGGTTAATATGGCGACATATTAACAAACTAGGGTGGCACCGCGATGATAAATCTCGTCCCTAAGACTAAAAGTCTTGGGGGTGGGATTTTTTTGTTTTTTTAAAACAATTTAGAAAGTGGGTGCCTAAAGTGAAAAAATTACTTAAAGATTGGAAATATCCTTTATTACTATTGTCCGGAGTTGGTATTGCGAATTTAGGTGCATGGATTTATTTAATCGCACTGAATGTACTTGTCTATAATATGGGTGGCTCAGCCTTAGCTGTCGCTACTTTATATGTGATAAAACCATTAGCCACTTTATTTACAAACGCGTGGTCAGGAAGTATGATAGATCGTTTAAATAAACGAAAGTTAATGATTCACCTCGATATATATCGAGTAGTATTTATCGCTATTTTACCCTTGGTTCCATCCCTTTGGATTGTCTATCTCTTAGTATTTTTTATAAGCATGGCCAGTGCGATTTATGAACCCACTGCTATGACATATATGACGAAATTAATTCCAGTAGAGCAAAGACAACGTTTCAACTCACTACGTAGTTTAATAGGATCTGGTGCATTTTTAATTGGTCCAGCAGTAGCGGGGATATTATTAATAACTGGTACACCAGAGTTTGCTATATATATGAATGCTATAGCATTTCTGTTATCAGGGTTCATTACATTACTTTTACCTAATCTTGATAAAAAGACGATTCTAATACATCCAATGATAAATTTTCACTAACTGTATTAAAGAAAGATTGGAACATAGTTTTAAATTTTAGTAAAAAATCTATGTATATTGTTTGTGTTTACTTCTTATTTCAAGGGATGATGGTTTTAGCTACCGCTATAGATTCACTTGAACTATCGTTTGCGAAAGAAGTTTTATTGTTAACAGATAGTGAGTATGGCTTCCTAGTTAGTATCGCTGGAGCGGGTTTTATTTTAGGAGCCATAACAAATACAATTTTATCAAAAAAATTAGCACCTTCATTTCTAATTGGGATAGGATCATTATTCATTGCAATCGGATATTTGATTTATGCTTTTTCAAGTGAGTTTTTAATAGCTGCTATCGGATTCTTTATTCTATCTTTCTCTATGGCATATGCAAATACAGGATTTTACACATTTTATCAAAATAACGTTCCGGTTCATATGATGGGACGAATCGGGAGTATATACGGGCTCATTATAGCTGTTTTAACAATTTTTATAACGATTCTGTTCGGCGTTGCAACTCAATTCACTTCTATGCAACTTGTGGTCATTGTAGGAGTACTGGTAATGCTACTTATTACTATCATATTGTGCGTGTTTACCTTATTACCATCGCAGTCTAAGAAATATTCCGCTGAATCCATAAAATCGAAATAGTTACCTTGATTTTTATTTGAAACTAAAGGGTGGGTGAATAGGAGGTTTCTTTACCCTATATATGGAAAAATAATAAGGGGAAAGAACAATACCAATAAACAAGGGTGGTTATTATGATAAAAACAAAAGATCAAATAGAGAAAATTGTAAAAGAAATACATCAGAATATAGATTTTTCTGGGGTAGTCTTAATAAAAAAAGATGATGATATTATCTATGAAAATTCATTTGGATATGCTAACCGAAGTGAATGTATAAACAATACACTACAAACAAGATTTGGAATTGCCTCAGGATGCAAATTATTTACTGCTATCATAAAGGGGCAGGACCTGAAAAACTAATGGTAGAAATAGAAGGAGCTTTTTAATTACATGGATATAAAATTAGTGCATATAAAAAAGAAGACGAAATAGGCTAGGTACGTTGCCGTGCGTTATCTTTTTTAGATACAGCATATTATGACAATGTACTTAGAGAGAAAGAAAAATATGAAAATCCCGCAATTGAAGGCTTTTCTTTAATGAATTTACAATAATATAAAGATGCATTATTCCGTATGACAAAACCATCCTGCGAAAAGTCCTATAGAATAGAAGCGAATAATTAAGATAAAGGGATGTGTTAGCGATTTGCATATGATTAACGGTAGTTTATTTATTATTTTTGGGGTTATCTGTTATTTATTTGTCCGAAGTATATTAATTGGGTTCAAAAATAAAAGCATGTGAATTGGTGGAAAGAATTAATTAGTTTTCTATTTGCAGTATACATTTGTATGGTTGTTGCAGTAACCTTATTCCCTTTACCAATCGGGTTTCCTTCTAGTGTTGAAAATCTTAATCGGTCAGTCAATATTATTCCTTTTGCATCAATTATTAAAGATATCGGTCAAATAGGGAGTACTTATGATGGTGATGTCCTATTTATGATTGGTCTAATCGTAAGAAATGTAGGCAGGAATGTTTTATTATTAATGCCTTTAGGGTTTTTAGCACCACTTATATGGAATAAATTCAAAAAAGTTAAAAATACTATTTTATTAGGTTTTATCATATCGGTTAGTATAGAATTGTTACAATTAATCGAGTCATTAGTTAGTGGAGGGGGACGTATTACCGATATTGATGATGTAATCTGTAACGTTCTAGGTTCTATAATTGGATATTCCATTTATAAAATCACTTTAAAATTAGCTGCTACATTTAACATTCAAGTATTAGATAAAACTAACTCTAAAGGTGTAGAATTTATTGATAAATAAAAAGTTTAAACCAGTTTAGGAATGTACTAATAAATCTACTAAAGACGTATGAGTAAAAAGTACGTCTTTTTACTTTTATAAATTATGCTTAAGGCTGATGGGAGATCACATTCCCTATTATACAAATTAAAGTAGCTATCGTATTTCAAGTATGATATGAACAGAGACAAATATAATTTTCAAAGGTAAACAAGTATATAGGAGGACTCTAAATGGATATTCTATTTGTTATTCTTATAATTGTATTAATTCAAGGTAAGGAATACAAAGTGAATATTAATCGTATTTGGCTCATTCCGGCTTTGCTGTGCTTTGTAACAATCCAGTCCATTATTCATATGGGACAATTTAATATATTGCAAGGACTTCTCTTCGTTGCAATGCTTGGAATTGGATTGGGTCTTGGAGTTATTAGGGGAAAAGCTTTAACATTTCGATTAGATAGTGAAACAGGTCATGTATTACGAAAAGGAAATTGGTTAAGTACAATTATTCTCCTTGTTATTTTAGGTGCAAAAATCGTGATTAAGCAAAGTATGTTTCCTGGCAGTACTCACCACACATTAATGGTTGTAACGAATGCCTTTTTATGTATTACATTAGGTACCGTAATTAGTAGACGCTATTATATTTGGAAAAAATATAATGAATTAACACAAAAAGCGTAAATACATTCGTCCCTTGTTTAACAACGATGTGAACGGTAATACTAAATAATATTGAACTTTTACAACAAGGGATGATAATATGATATTCATTTACACAGATTTCGGTGGAACGCATTCAACTGCACTCGCTGCAGCTTATCATTTAAATAAATTACCAACAGATCGTAAGTTAACGAAAGAAGAAATATTAAATGTAGATTACTTTAATAAATTGAAAACAGAGGATATGGGAAAGATTATTTTTCATGGACAAGATGAATATGAAAATCCTGTATATACAATTGGGTGCGGGGCATCCAAAGTCGTTGTACCTGCGATGAAGCATTTAGGAGAGATTCTGCAAAAACATTATCATAGCCATGAAAAGATTATCTTTTCTAATACATCACCAACAGTTCCTTTACCAATGACTTTCGGTGGTCTGTTTTCTAGAAGGTTCCACATCGACTTTATCGGCGTACCATTACTCGTATGGGGAGCAAAACTTAGCTGTGATAACATACAAAGGCTTGTTAATTATACGAAAGAAGCTGGCCGATTGACGAATGATTATGTTGTAATTTTAGATAACGAAACATTTAAGTAATGTTAAAAGAAGGCCGGGAAATTTTGTGGTTTTCTTTTTTTGATTAATAGACAAAAAACATTCACATTTATTATTACATCTACTATAGCCAAAATAATAAAGTCCTGTTACTATTACAGGGGATATTCTCTTTTCGTAAGATAAATATATAGAAAAGTCAGAAAAGAGGAACAGGATAAGGGAGGAACAACATGAAGCGTGTTGCTTGGTTTACTGATAGTACAACTGCGAGTTTTACAACAGATGGTGATAACTTTGTTATCCCAATTGAAGTTATTATTGATGGAGTGTCTTATAAGGATTGTGAAGAAGGAGTTCATAAACGTCTTTATGAAGCGTTAAATGATGGAAGAACAGTTACTACTTCGCAACCTAACATAGGGGAAATGGTAGAATTATTTACTAAATGCAAAGAAGAATATGAAGAAGGCTTTGCAGTTGCTATTAGCGGAAAAGTAAGTGGGACCTATCAAAATATGAAGTTAGCTGCTGATATGGCAGGTTTCCCTTTAACTGTATTAGATAGTGAAACGACAAGTTATCCAATGGATGAACTTTTGAGAAAAGCTAAAACGTTATACAATGATGGTATGACTTTACAAGATATACATAAAACATTAGTAGATGAAAAAAGAAGGCCTTTTTATGTATTTCCAAAAAGCTTAAAAGGTTTATATGCAAGTGGTCGAGTAAAGGGAGTTCAATTTTTACTTGGAAGTTTATTAAGTGTCAACTTAATCTTAGAAGTAAAAGGCGGGGAACTTTTACTTGAAAAGAAAGTGCGTAAAATCCAAAAATGTAGAGAATACATTAAAAATGAGCTTGAAAAAGAATTACCAAAAGTACTTCATATGTTCTATGCTAACGATAAAGATGGAGCTGAAGAATGGATTTTAGATATTAAACAAGCATTCCCTGAAATGGATTTCAAGCTTTATCCATTGCCGATTTCATTTGCTGTTCATGCAGGTGAAGGAACAATAGCAATTAGTTATTAAGAGGAAAACCCGTGAATAATTCGCGGGTTTTTTTATTATATAAAAGCTTCATTACATCATTCTCGTATCATAAATAATAATGTATAGATAAAAGGATTTTCTACTAAAAAAAGAAGTATGTATAAACAAATATTATAATGGTAGTGATATTATGAAAATCGGAAAGTTTGGAGAAAAAAACAATATAAGTATAGATACAATTAGACATTATATGGATCTCGGACTAATTATTCCTGAAAAGAAGGGTAGCCATTATTTTTTTGATGAGTATTGTCAAAAAGATATAGAGCTTATATTAGAGTACAAATGGCTAGGTTTTAGTTTGAATGAAATTAAAGAACTTTTTCTTTATCAAAATTTAGCAAAATCTATGAATTACGAAAAAGATACTCTTTACCAATCTTTATTTAAATCGAAATACGAAATGTTTGAACAAGAAATACAAATTTTAGAGGAGAGAAGGGATAAATTAAAAGAAGTGTTAAATGATTTATCGCTAACAAATGAAACTCCGAATTCTATTATTGGGATAGATTTAAGCGTACTTCATTTACTTACATGTTCTAAGTGTAGCAAAAACCTAATTCTTCAAAATGGAATTATTAATTGCAATCAAATTACAGAGGGAAAGTTAATTTGTAACTGTGGGGAAGAATACATTATTACTTCAGGTATTCTAACAGCTGGCAATTTATTTAAAGCATATGAGCGATCTTCACTTGAAAGTTCTATTTCAGATTATATTCATGAAACTGATACTGCATATTTGGAAAATATGCATAGAGAAGGAGAATGGGCGAAAAAGAAACTAATGCAATTAGATTTAAATAACAAAATACTACTTGATTTAGGATCGGGTCTTGGGTTCTTTTTACGAAATATTTATGAAGAACTACCAGAAGATTGTTTATATATTGCTGTTGATCGAGATTTGAATAAACTTCTATTTTTAAAAGATGTAATTGAAAAAAGAAATTCCAAAAGAAACATTCTTTTTATTTGCGCTGATTTTTTAAGTATACCTATTCAGAATCATTCTGTTGATATTGTAATTGATCAGTCTGGTACAAGTAATTACAGTTTTGAGCATGAAAATTTTTTATTGCACGAATTAAACTATCTATTCAAACCTGATTGTTATTTATTAAGTTCATTTATTGTGTTTAAAAATTTTAGCATAAATAGCCAAATTACAACTAGATTAAGAGATAATTTTACGTTTTCAAAAGTCAAGGGAGAAATCCAAAAGCTACAGTTTAATTCCATAGATGAAAGAACTTCAGAATATATAGAGCGAGGAGGAAAATACGAGGATTTCTTTGTTCAAGGAGAAGAAATTTATACATATTCATTTTTCGGAAAAAGATGGGGTTAACCCCATCTTTTTTAATTTTTCTTTTAAAAGTTTTTAATACTAGCATATTGATATTGGGTTGACCCGAGAACTTACACTGTACGTAATACAAAGTTCAGCGGGAGGGAAATGTTATGGGAAGTTTACGATTACATATAGAAAATAAAAAAAGAAACCAAGAACTAAGAAATATTTGTTTATATTCAATTGCAAAAACAGTATCAATATCCGGTAGCTCTATATATAGTTTCGCATTAGGATTATATGTTTTACAAATAACCGGATCTGCGTTAAATTTTGCGATTACGCTCATTTTAGGAACGATTCCAATGATTGTTATGAATCCATTTGCCGGTGTAATTGCTGATAAGGTTGATAAAAAGAAACTGGTTATTTGTATGGATTTACTAAGTGGATGCTTATTAATAACTGTTTATATATTAAGCAGCTATTATGGATTAAACTTATTCATCGTTTATACTACTACCTTTCTTATGACGGTATTTACAACATTTTTTGGAATAGGATTAGAAGCCGCAAAACCAAATATCGTCTCTAAAGAGCGGCTTATGAGTATTAACTCTATAAGTAAAATTATCGATTCTGTATCTTTAATTCTCGGTCCTATGTTAGGTGGCATCGTTTTTGCAGTCTTTGATATTAAAATTTTTATAATTATCAACGGTATTTCATTTATTCTTTCGGGTATATCCATATTATTTATTCATTTTAAACTGTTCGAGTTCAACATAAATGAGGAATGCCCAAAAAGGAGAATTAATTTTATTAAAGATATAAAAGAGGGGTTTTCATACTTTATTGAAAAGGAAAGCTTAAAGAATACGTTTCGAATTTTAATTTCACTTAATTTCTTCTTAGGGTTTGCTTTAACTGTTCCATTGCCATACATTATTAACACAGTTCTCAATCTTAGTTCTAAGCAATTTGGTATCATTCAAGGGACTTTTCCAGTAGGGATGATAATTGGTGCAATTTTAGTAAAAAAGATAACTAATCGTTTTTCTTACTCTTATCTTTTGAAAAAGCTAAGTTCAATGTTGGCAGTTTTTATGATTATTTCAGGAATTCCAGTTCTATTCAAAAGTTTTGAAGTAAATGATTTTGTATACGTTATTACGTATTGTGTTGTTATGTTCTTTTTAGGGCTAATAATAGCGTTAATTGATATTCCTTTAATTTATTTCATGCAAAAAGAGATTCCTGATGAATATAGGGGAGGGTACTCAGTATTGGATTAAGTATAGGTAAAATGATGCAGCCAATAGCATTGGCATTATCAGGATTATTATTAAATTATATCCCTGCTTACACGCTTCCAATTACAGGAGGGATAGTATTTCTTATTTTGAATAAGGCTTACTCAAATAAGTTAAATTTAGAAATTCATTCAAAAGATTATAGTGTTTTGCGTAGCTAAGTAAATTTGTTAAGTAACAAAAAGATGTTTATTTTGCAATAAAGTCCTTTGAAAAATAATAATGTTGTTTAAAAATCCTTCTTTAACTAAAGTGATAGATGGTCGAAATAAAGGCAGTAATAAAGAAGTGCCAGTCCTAATGTGGACTGGCACTTTTTTAAATACAAAATTTATTATTTGATTTCGGCTGTGGAATTTGATTTATCTATTTTGTATTTACTAATAAATGTGTTAATGCTTGCTTTAATGGTGTAGCCTGACGTTCTAATAAGAAATTCAAATGGGTATGTGTTGATTCTAATCCTCCTTCACGAATCCCTTTTTGAGTCATTACTAACATTGGAAGGTAGGCTTCAGGTACTCCAGCACCTTTTAACATTTCTTTATAAGAAGAGTCATCTACTTCTAATAAAGGAATTTCTTTTCCTAATACTTCACTTAATGTATCAACAAATTGCTGTTGTTTTAAATTTTCACCAGAAAGTTCATAAATCTTATTTTTGTGACCATCAGCTACCAAAACATTCGCTGTTGCTTCAGCTAAATCCGGACGATATACCCAACCGATTTTCCCTTCTCCTGCAGAAGTCACCCAAGGGGCACCAGCCATACAGCTTTGAATTGTACCAAGTTCATTTTCTACATACCAGTTGTTACGCAGAATCACATAAGGAATACCTGATTCAATAATTGCTACTTCACGTGCTCTATGCATGCCCGCTAGGAAGAAGTCATTTCCTTCTGCTCTTGTAACACTTGGATAAATAATTTGTTTTACACCTGTTGCTTTGGCAGCTTCTACTGCATTTGTATGCTGACGTATAACTGTATCAAAGTCACTAAATGTTGACATGATGAATAAACGATCAACATCTTTGAATGCTGAAAACAAGGTTTTTTGATTTTCAAAATCCGTTACACGTACTTCTAAGCCTTGTTCCTTATAACTAAGTGCTTTTTCAGACTTGTCATCACGTACACCAACAATTATTTCTTCAATTGATAATCTGGTAAGTAAATACTCAACAATTTTAGAACCTAAATTTCCGCTTGCACCTGTTACTAAAACTTTCATACAATCTCCTCCGTTACATACAGCGTTATTTTTGATTTTTGTATACATTACATATACTATTTCTTTAGAAGGATTTATGTAAGTAGGCACAATTTAATAACACAGTCATAAAAATAGTACTTAGAGAAAAAGGAGATTTTATTATGGCACGTTTTAGTTATCAAGATGAATCGGTTTCTGAAGAAACACAGCAAGAAATTTGTCCATTAACAGTTACCCAAAATGCAATTGCAGGAAGATGGAAAATCGTGATTTTGTGGCATTTAAGCAAAAATGAAATTATTAGGTTTAATGAATTATTGAGGATGTTACCTGGCATCTCAAAAGGAATCTTAACTAGACAATTAAGAGAGCTTGAAGAGGACGAGCTAGTACACAGAGAAGTTTATAAAGTTGTTCCACCAAAGGTAGAATATTCTTTAACAGAGCAGGGGGAAAAGTTTATACCTGTATTAGAAGCAATGCAAATCTGGGGTAAAGATTTACTAAATAAAAAAATAGAGATGTATGAAAAGCATAAGGGCTAATAAATTATTAATACCTTCCTATTGGCAATAGGAAGGTATTAAGTTTAAATTAAATACTGAACAATTTATTAATGTGAGTTGTACTGGAAAACTATCGTAATTCAGCCGTCTTTCTAATAACAATCTTATCAATATCATCCTCTTCATCACCAATAAATAATCCACGTTCTTTTAAATATGTTTCGAAGTATAAATCTGCTTCTGCACGTTCATCGTATGGCTTTACAGAAAGAACGAAACCTAATTTATTTTGCTCCTCTAAATGAGAAGTGGAGATGTAAGCCGGTACATTGTGGCGTAAAAAGAGCTCTTTAACCGGAATAATCATATCTTTCATTAATTTCGTTAGCATACCCATTTCAAACTCAAAATTAAAGCGATCTATACTAGATAAATCCGCGAATACTACACCAATAAAACCTGTATTAAATACTTCTTGATATTCTACTTCTTCGTTACCGTAAAAATTCTTTTCAATTAAATAATTTATAAAATAAGAAACACCATCACTTTGTTCAAAAGGTTTTGTTGAAAGAACGAAGCCGATTTTCTTTTGTTTATGTAAATACACACATGACATGTATGCAGCGGTATTATGTTCTTTAAATAATGCACTCGTTGCTCCAGATAGACCATCTAGTACGTGATGCACAATTTGAAGTTTTTTACGAGCGAAATAATAGGATTTCTTTTGTAACTCCAATGTATCAATAAAGACAGAGCCGATAAAGCCTGTATTTGAAATAATAGGTGTTTGCTTTTTTCTTCCTCTGCGCTTTGCTTGAGTCATTGTTGAAATCATCCCTTCATGTACAAATAAATTAAAAAGAACGTTTGTTCGTATATTTATATTTTACTATTAAAACGCACTAAAGTAAAGGGTTTTTGACGAAAAAACAATAAAAAAGACACCTATAAAAGGTGCCTTAAACGTTGCAGGGAAGAGGTTTCATCCCATTATTTATATTAAGATACAGATACAATCTCTTCTGTATCTTCTACATCTAAATGACAGTCCATAGTACGAACATCTTGATCTTCATGACTTCCGAAATAAATAGTAATTTTCATATGTATCGCTCCTTTATTCTAGGAATACCTAAAATAATTACTAGTAATGTTAATATTTATTATATACCACTTTTTTCATTCCGACAACGTTATATCATTTTTAATTCTTTTAGGGCGCAAAGAGTGATTTATAGAGATATTTTTATAGAAATAGGTACATTTCTTATATGATATATTTAATACTGAAGGATTCGAATACGAATTTTTATGAAAGGAGCAAAATGAATGAATTATAAACAGTTACTAATAGACAATTTTACATATAAAACCTCATATATTGCGCGGCAGGTAAATGGAATGGATGTAAAAGAAACGAAGGATTACATTACTGTCGACTGCGGATTACCTGCAGATACATTTAATATTATCACACTACTAAATAGTAATGTAACGGAAGGAATCGAGAAATTATATAAGGAGGTAGAATACTATAATCAAAAGAAATTTCCAATGAGTGTTTGGTTTTGGGATGATAAGCAAGAGCAGACTATAAAAAGCGAATTAATCAAACTTGGTTTAAAAGAAGCTGAAAAGAATATCGCGATGGTAGCAGAATTAAAAACAATTCATCCAAGAATAAACATGCCAGTAGGTTTTACGATACAAAAAGCATCTTCTTCAGGACAAATCAAAAAGTTTGGAGAAACGTTAGCTAATCTATTTGGTACATCAGAGGAAGGTAAAAATGTACAAGCATACTATAATCAAATTTCTTCTTTAAATTTATGGAATAGCGATAATATGAAACTATACTTAGGTCTTTATAAAGGTGAGGTAGTATCTGTTGGCTCTTTAGTATGTACGAAAGATAGTGTCGGTATTTATGATATAGCGACTAAAGAAGAAATGAGAGGAAAAGGTTTTGGCTCTACTATGTTTAATTTCCTGCTGCAAGAAGCAAAACAATTAAAAAATACGTATTGTGTATTACAAGCTTCACCTGATGGAATAAATATTTATAAAAAATCCGGCTTTCAAGTTGTAGGACAAATGACTGTTTTTGAAAATCGGCATTTATTTGAGTAAATCATCCAAGTCAAATTGTTTTAAATATAGGAGTTAACATACCGTTATGAAAAAACATCTATAATTACAATCATTTGTTTCTTCACAGTAATAAGCATTTTTGTTTTTCAACAAGTAAATGAACATAATTATATAAAAGCTACTAATCAATCAAATCATATAAAAAACATTGCGCATAGAGGTGCTTCTGCATATGCACCAGAACATACAATAGTGGCTTATACATTAGGACAACAATTAAAAGGTGACTATATAGAAATAGATCTCCAAATGACAAAAGATGGACATTTAATAGCTATGCATGATGAAACATTAAACCGTACAACAAACGGTACTGGTTTTGTAAAAGATCATACATTAGATGAAATAAAACAACTGAATGCAGGTTCTTTTTTCAATAAAAAGCATCCAAATTTAGCAAAGAAAGAATTTGAAGATACTAAAGTTCCAATATTAGAAGAGATTATTGAAACGTTTGGACATAATGCTAATTATTATATCGAAACAAAATCACCAGATGAATATCCTGGAATGGAGGAAAAACTATTAGAAATTATTAATCACTACCAAATAAATGATAAAGTTATTATTCAATCATTTAGTGAAGAAAGTCTGCGAAAGATTCACAATTTAAATGATAATATACCGTTAGTACAATTATTATCATATAAAAAAGCAGTTCAATTAACAGACTCAGAAATAGAAAAGTATAAAACATACTGCATAGGTCTAGGTATGAATTATAAATATATTGATGCAGCCTACGTAAAAAAAATAAAGAATTATGGATTAGAAGTTCATCCATTTACAGTAAATAATGAAAAAGATATGAAAAAGTTACTTTCTTGGGGCATCGACGGGATGTTTACTAATTATCCGGATCGTTTACATTCAGTATTAGATTTGAAAAGTCATAATTAAAAAGTATTATTCTTAAGGGAGTAATAAACAAAAAAGAATCCAATAAACATATTGGATTCTTTTTTAGTTCTATACGCCAAACTTGATATAATACAATATTGATTATTATTTTTCATAAGTTTTGTCAGAAAGTAATCAAAATGTAATTAATTTTTCCTTTCTTTTTTATATTTTTTTGATACACTGGCTACGAGAGGAATACCGATTATAGTAGGTAAGAACCAAAACCATATTGGTGGAAGTAGATTTAAAATAGGGATATACATACCAATGTTTACTAAAAGTGCGGTAACTGCACCAATATAAGAGCCTAACATACCTCTAATATGGTGTTGCAACCAATTTCTCCATCGTTTTTTTCTTGCGAGATATCCGTAAATCGCAAATGAATAGGAGATAATTGCTACATAAAATAAATATGCGATTTTATCCCAGTTTAAAATAGACAATATAATTGCAGTAAGGGTTATGACAACATAGGACGCATGGTATATTTCGCCCCATTCCGTATGTTTTCCTTTCTTTTTTGAGCAACCATCGCTACAATACCAGTAATTAAACATATGGTTCCAAATAATATGTGTATGGTCAAAAGAATGTTGAAAATGCTCATAAAAGTTCCTCCTTTTTTATTTTTATAGTATTGCAGTATAGGAGAAAAGTTGAACAATATAGTTAGTTTGCCTTAATATATTGAAATAAAGGTACTCCTAGAACAAAATGGAATGATTAAATTTTTTCTCAAATTTAGTGAGACGAGTATTACGTTAAATGAAGGAGAGACTTCTATGTTTACATCTATTACATATTTACAATCTGGGAATGATAAGCAACAAAAAGTTTACGAAGTTATTAATAAACTAAACATAATGGAGGATTTAGCTTTATATAGCCCTGTACTTTGCGGGACAATCCCTATTAGAGTTGATACCCTTCATTCTGACTTAGACATTGTAATGGAAGTACATAATTATGATTTTTTTGAACAGGAAATTAGATCATTGTATGGCTCATACGAAGGATTTGAAATGAAAAAGAAAATCATTAAAAATATCTTAACAATAAAGGTGAATTTTCAATTTGAAGGTTTTGAATTTGAATTAGTCGCTCAACCGCGGCCAGTACGTAACCAAAATGCATATAAACATATGATAGTGGAGCACATGCTATTAATGCAGCACCCACACATTAGAGAAGAAGTAATTGAATTAAAAGAACAAGGGTTAAAAACAGAACCGGCTTTTGCTCAAGTATTAAACATTGACGGTGATCCCTATAAAGAACTTATTTTATTAGGACAGGAAATGAGATTATGGTAAAAAAGGCACACAAAAAATCCTCTTTATAAAAAGAGGATTTTTTTATTATGCCATTAACTTACGAATCAAATTACTTAATATAATAATACCTTGAGTAATTTGTTCAGGGGAAGAATACCCATAAGATAAACGTATAAACTGATCTGATTCTTCTTCATAAATACGTCCCGGGTTAAAAAGAACTCCCTTTGATTGAGCCTCTGAAAATAGTTTTTTCATCGAAATGTTAGGCACTACCCTTAGCCATATAAAAAATCCACCACTAGGAATATCCCATGTAGTAATGTCAGCGCAGTACGTATTTAGTGCTTGTATCATTATTCGTCTTCGTTTTTTTAGGTGAATCCTTACGTTCGCTACGTGATCCTCATAAAACCCTTTACTTAACCATTCTGCAGCAACTCTTTGAGATAAAGAACTTGATCCATAGTCAGTTTGCATTTTTATGTCTGATAATCTCTCAATAACAGGCTCTGGTCCGATAATCCAACCAATCCTAAGTCCTGGGCTAAGTGTTTTAGATAGACTACCGATATATAAAACATGTCCATATTTATCCATCGACTTTAAAGGAGGGGGCGGTAGTTCATCCATCCATAACTCACGGTAAATATCATCTTCAATGATAGGCAATTGTTCTTTTTCGCATATTCTTAGTATTTCTTTTCGTCGATCCTTGGACATTAATACACCCGTCGGATTTTGAAAACAAGGAATCGAATATAAAATATTTTTCTTTTGACTATAATTAATTTTTCTTAACAAATCATTAGGGATAATTCCATGTTGATCCATCTGTATTCCAGAAAGGTGAATATTCGCCGATTGAAATACGTGAAGAGAATATAAGTAAGAAGGTCGTTCAAGTAAAACAGTTGACTCTCTATGTAAAAGACCGATTGATATTAATTGTAATGCCTGTAATGCACCAGAGACTATTAATATAGAGCTTGGTGATGTATTTATTCCAAATGATTTTACATAATTACTTATTGCTTCACGTAAAGGGAGATATCCTTTTTGTTCTTCATATCCGAAATAATCTAGTTCCTCACATACGTTACGCATAATGAATTGCATAGTTTCTAACGGGAAAAGATGAGGTGCAAGTTCACCTTTACTAAGATGAATCAATTTTTTATTTGCTTCTGCTTCATTTATTTCCCGTACCATTAACTTGCTTGGTTTATGAATACCAGCCTTTACATATTCACTCCAATCGGGCGGGGGATTGGTGGCTAATAATGACCATGTATTATTCGTTACAATTGTTCCTGACCCGATTTTCCCTTGAATTAAGCCATCTGCCATAAGTTCTTCTAGTGCGGTTATTACAGTACTACGATTTACATGAAATAATTTCGCTAACTGCCGCTGGCTAGGAACCTTACTTCCAATCGGCCATTCTCCGTATTCAATTTTTTCTTTCATATAGTCTATTATCTGCCGATATTTAGGCAGTTTTTTATCAGTAGACATATTAAAAACTCCCTCATTCATTTTAAAAATGCAAAGTGGTTGGTTTTTTTCGAGGATTAACTGGTTGAAGACATTGTATCAACTATTAAATATGATGAAAAGAAATAATTGGTAATTAGAAAATGGCTGGTTTATTGGAGAGGGAGAGAAAATATGCATAATAAAAAATGGGATTTTCGTATTGTATGTGCTCACGCTTTTACGATTCTTATATGGGGAACAGCTTTTCCAGGAATTCGGATGGGGCTTGAAGCTTACACCCCTGAACACCTTACTTTGCTACGATTATTAATCGCTTCTTTGATTCTTTTTCTGTTTTCGCTTATATACAAATTACGTTTACCTGATTTGAAGGATATTCCAGTGATTTTTATATTTGGTGCTCTTGGATTTACAATTTATCATATTGCACTGAACTACGGTGAAAAGAGTGTGAATGCTGGACCTGCTAGTTTAATTGTATCAGTAACACCTATATTAACGGCAATTCTTGCTTCTGTTTTTTTGAATGAAAAAATGAAATTAAATGGTTGGATCGGTGGTGTAATTAGTTTAGTAGGAATTGCTTTTTTATCGTTAAGTCAAGGAGATTCCATTCAATTGAATAGTGGGGGATTACTAATATTATTAGCTGCAATTTCAGAAAGTCTATTTTTCATTTTTCAAAGGCCATACTTAAAAAAGTACGGTTTCTTGCCATTTACAATATATACAATTTGGTCTGGCACTGTATGTATGCTTATTTTTTTGCCAGGGATTTATCAAGAAATCGTAACAGCTCCTATAGAAATTACTTTGAGTGTTATATATTTAGGTTTGTTCCCAACAGTACTGCCGTATATTGCATTAGCGTATATTACATCCCATGCCAGTGCTTCTGAGGCAACAAGTTCTCTATATTTAACACCAGTAACTGCATGTTTTATCGCTTGGATATGGTTAGGTGAGGTGCCAACCTTTGTTTCGATAATTGGAGGGGGAATTACTATACTTGGAGTTGTGATTGCTCATTTAACATTTAATAAAGATAATTATAAGCAAATTGAGAGTGAAAAAGTATGGTAAGACATCCCTGCGAGTATTTGCAATTTAAATGCAAAATTTCGGATTAATAACAGGCTTTCCATTCTATAAATATAGTGAAAAAAATCTATATTAAAATCAGCTAGTCCAATATTTGTACGAGATTTAATTAAACTGGTAGATTATTTATCTGCAAAAGAACTAGCATAATGCTAGTTCTTTTTTATCAATACATTACTCACCATTAATATTTGCTTAGAACTGTATAGATTTAAATTATTTCCACATATACATAATTATCTTACCTATGAAAGGAGTGCATTTCTTGGAGAAGGTTTTATTTTTTGGAGACCCAGGTATTGATGATTCGTTTGCAATTATGTATGGCTTACTGCATCCTGAAATTGAAATCGTTGGTATCGTAACTGGATATGGAAATGTTGAACATATACATGCCGCTCATAATGCCGCATATATTTTACAGTTAGCAAACAGACAAGATATTCCTGTAATTAGCGGTGCAACAGGCCCACTTACAAATGAAATTACAACGTATTACCCTGAAATTCATGGACCAGAAGGATTAGGGCCCATCCATGTACCTGAAAGTGTGTTGTCTATTCCTATATACAATTTTGGTAGTATTGCTGCGATTCTTGTAAAGTATGGAGAAGATTTAACAATTGTCGATGTAGGAAGATCTACTTCGTTAGCGATTGCTTTTAATTTATGGAACGACTTGATGTTAAATATAAAAGGAATTTATTTTATGGGTGGTGTCTTTTTAGAAGCAGGGAATGTTACTCCATTAGCAGAGGCAAACGTGTACGGAGATCCTATAGCAAGTCAAATTGTATTTCAGCAAGCGAAAAATATAACGTTATTCCCTTTAAATGTAACAAATAAAACGGTTTTAACCCCTAGTGTATTTACTTATATTTTAGTTAATACACAAAATCCATTTAAGTCGATTATGAAACCCCTGTACGATTATTATTTATCAGCATACCAAAAACTCAATCCATCTATTGAAGGGCCATTATTACACGATGTACTTGCTATAAGCGGTTTAGTGAATCCTACATTTTTAAATTATACATCCCGAAAAGTGACTGTGGATATATGTGGCGAAACGAAGGGACAAACTTTTGCTGATTTTCGCCCACACTCTAAATCTGAAGGGGCGCGTATAGCGTTACAATTAGATGAGGAAAAATTTATTCAGGATTTTATGAAAATCATGTTATAAGTTGATGTCGAAAAAGGGAATCATTTCACTCCGTTGAATATAAAAGATAAATTCTCTTTTTAAAGGAGCTTAAAATAGTGAACGTCCAATTAAAAATTGTTACGAGAGAAAATTGGGAAGACGCATTAAAGTTACAAGTTAAAGAAAACCAAATACACTTTGTTCCGGCAGTGGCAGTATCACTTGCTAAAGTATACATAAAACCAGATGGTGAAAATGTCGAATATATTCCATTCGCTATATATGATGGTGACCTTATAGTTGGTTTTATTATGCATGCTTTTGTGCGAGAGTCAACAGATATGTATTGGATTAACGGATTTATCATTGATGAAAAAGAGCAAGGAAAAGGATATGGAAAAGCAGCATTACAGGAAATCATTAACTTAATAAAAAATAACTTTAAAGAGTGTGAGGAAATTAGATTAACTGTCCATAAAGATAATATTTCTGCAAAGAAACTATATGAATGTTATGATTTTAAACCATTAGGAAATGTATATGACGGTGAGGAAGTATATCGCTTATTGTTATTGAAATAAAGATATACTGTTTTGAAACAATAAGTTGTTCCGTTAAAGGGTCATATCGCGGAGAATTGGTTGTACTAATTCATATAAATTATCGCAAACTCAATTCACGCAATTATTTAAACATTTTATTATAAAACAGTATTTATATATACTTAAACTATCATTAATAAAAACATCAATGGAGGAACTAATATGAAAGAAAGCAATAAAAAAGAGTTGTCACTAGAGCAACGTGAAGAATTACTACAAACATTGAAAGATCGTTTTGAGAATAATATGAACCGTCATAAAGGTTTAGAATGGGCTAATGTTCAAGAAAGGCTGGATGCTAATACTGAAAAGTTGTGGTCGCTCAACGAAATGGAACGAACTGGTGGCGAACCTGATGTTGTTGATTTTGATAAAGAAAAAGGCGAATATATTTTTTATGATTGTTCAGCAGAAAGTCCTAAAGGTCGTAGAAGTGTTTGTTACGATCTTGAAGCGCTAGAATCAAGAAAGAAACATAAACCAGAAAATAACGCTATTGATATGGCAACTGCCATGGGTATTGAACTATTAACGGAAGAAGAATATCGTACATTACATAATCTTGAAAATTTCGATATGAAGACGTCGAGTTGGGTGGAAACACCTTCTGATATTAGAGAACTTGGCGGTGCCCTTTTTTGCGATTATCGCTTTGGACACGTCTTTGTGTATCACAATGGGGCAGAATCTTACTATGCCGCAAGAGGCTTTCGTGGTTCGTTAAGAGTCTAAAATTTGTACAGGCAGGTAAATTTGAAGTAGAGAATAGATTTGCTTAGGGAATAGTAGTGATTGCATGCTTTAGCTACGGATTCGATTTTGAGGCCGCAAAGAATAGGGCTAATCAAACCTTATTGTAAAAGAATGAATCAACTAAAAATATTAAGAGTATGTTTTGATAATTTTCTTCATAAACATACTCTTTTTTAGAATCATTTATCAAAATTATTAGTTTTAATTAACGTATAAACGAGAACTTGTAAAAGGTACTCTTGCAATTATCAATGAAATTCACCCATATGAAACACCTATGATTTATATTATCCCGCTTTTAAATGAAAATTTTCGAGCAAGTATAAAGTGAATGATTAGGAGGAATACAAAATGAAAAGTAAATTCCATCATATTGTACGAGCTATCATGATAAAAGATGAAAAACTACTAGTCGCTGAATACATAGGCCATCACTATTTTTTACCCGGTGGCCATGTTGAAATTGGGGAATCAGCAGAGAATGCACTAATAAGAGAGTTACGAGAAGAACTTGGAGTAACTTGCAATATAAAACAATTTTTAGGCGTCATAGAAAATCAATGGCAAGCCAAAGAAACCCTCCACCATGAAATTAACCACATTTTTGAAATAGATTCAAATGAGTTAAAATCCGATTTCACTCCAATATCTAAAGAGTCCCATTTAGCATTTCACTGGATTGATTTTAATAAAGAAAATATAAATTCCTATACAATAATGCCGACACCTTCAGTAAAAGAATTACTAGAAAGAAAATTAAGTGATGAACTATTAACTTGCTGGATTAGTAACTTTTAATTGTCTCTATTTATATTAATTCCGTCCACTAAAAGAATATAAAGAAAATAGGCTCATAAACAAGGTACATCACCTAGTGTAAAGTCATATTTTGTTGATGTACGCATTTAGTCTATAGCCTTATTTCTACTTTATTTTTAAAAGTAAATAAACTCGGAAATTTGGACGGAATTTACATTTGTAAATGGAGGGTTTCATAATGAATGAGTTTCAACAAGAACTACAAGCGTTAAACCTTAATGCATATCAACCTGGTAATGTTGTGTATTGGGATCAGCAACAAAATCAATATCCATATTACTACATTCAAGACGATGCACGTCGTTGTGGCGGATGCGGTGGCGGCGGACGTTGTGGCGGTTGTGGTGGTCGCTGTGGTGGTTGTGGCGGCGGACGTTGCGGCGGTTGCGTAGGTTGTGTAGGCTGTGTTGGTTGTTTCAGCTGTTCTAATTGCTGGAACTGGTGGATTATTTAAGTACTATAGATCAATAATATTTCACATGAAAGAAAAGTGCAGATGCAAAGTTATAATGTATTGAAACTTTTCTTTCATGCTGTTATTTTTATATGTTTTAGGGGGATATTTATTTGTACAAATATAAAAAATTAATTTCATGGGTAGAAAACATTAAAGAGACCAATCAAAGTTCTGCGGCAGCACTTTGTATTATTAAAGATAATAAGATTGTACTAGAGCATTATAGTGGAACTCATTCAAATACTCCTACTAGTAAAAAAGTAACCATATCTTCACAGTTCAATGTCGCTTCCGCAAGAAAAAGCTATTTAGGATTAATGGTAGCTTATGCTGTTTATGAGGGGAAAATAAAATCTCTTAATGACGAGGCAGTAAATTATTTTAAAGAATATGATCCTTCATTACTTGGAAAGACAACGATAAGACATTTAGTAACTCATTCACACGGTTTAAATGAAACCGATGATGGGACAGCTTTTCGTGAATTTGAGCCGGGACAAGCTTGGGCGTACAGAGATATTAATGTAAGAATGGTGACGCAGCTTATTTATCACTTGTATAACAAAAGTTTTCCTGAACTATTAAAGGAGCGTGTATTCATACCTGCTGACTTCAAGGAAACTGGATGGAGAATAAAACAAGATGATAATTTAGTTAAGGTTGTTGTAAATCCAGATGAAGATGCAATAAGTAGTGTTGGTGCAGTAGATGACGGCTCCGAGAAAAATCTTTTTGTCTCTGCGAGAGAATTTGCATTTTGGGGTAACCTGCATTTAAATAAAGGGTTTTTAAATGGTAAACAAATTGTGCCAAAAGAAGTTATAGCACTTGCTACGAGCTTACAAAGTCCAGAGTATACAAATAAAGAACTACCTCAAAACGGGTTGTTTTGGTTCGTTCAAAATGAACCTTCTTTATTTAGCGAACTTGGTGAGCGAGTTCCTAAAGGTTCCTATCAAATATTAGGAATTACAGGACCAACGATATTAGTCATTCCAGAATATAATGTCGTCGTTGCTAAAATGTACAATAAAAGATACAACTATGGTGGGGATAATTATTTATATTATTTACGTGAATTTAGCAATTTAGTCGCTGATACATTTAGTAGCAGTAAAAATACTATGGTTAGGGTATAACTACTCCTATAATAAAAAGGAGTGAACTTTAATGAAAAATGAAGTGAATAAAAATAAAAAGCAAAATATAAAGGATGTAAACACAGAACAAAACGCGATTTATAGCGATCCGAAAGATGCAGCTAATATGCAAACTGTACCGCAGCCGAAAGACTTTGAGGAAATTAAATATTAATTTTCTCTCCGACTTATTTATGAAAGAAAAATACGTCTTAAGTCTCATCACTTTCAGCAAATTATTTGATAACATATATACATAAGCATTCGAAAATGTCTTATCTTAACAAAGCTTTCTTTAAATGCTGTATATAACCTACAAAAAGGCACTTCTTGATGAAGTGTCTTTTTGTGTAAGCTAACTCAATTTCCATTTTCCGTACAGTATCTTGCAATTTATCATGGATATACTAACTGTGAAAATTCATGTCATGATAAAAGAAGGGGACAGTTAGCATGAAACAAACATCTATAAATCCATTGCTAATTGTTCTAGGTACAATCATTGTTCAAATTGGCCTAGGAACAATTTACACATGGAGTTTATTTAATCAACCCCTTGTAAGTAAGTTTGGATGGAACCTCAATTCAGTCGCGATCACGTTCTCAATTACGAGTTTTTCTTTATCATTCTCAACTCTATTTGCAGGAAAGCTACAACAAAAATTTGGACTTCGTAAACTTATCGCTACTGCAGGAATTGTTTTAGGACTCGGTTTAATACTTAGTTCACAAGTTTCCTCATTACCATTACTTTATTTATTAGCCGGTGTTGTCGTTGGATACGCTGATGGAACAGCGTATATTACATCACTATCTAATTTAATTAAATGGTTTCCAAACCGTAAAGGACTTATTTCTGGTATATCTGTTTCGGCATATGGAATGGGAAGCTTAATCTTTAGATATATAAACGGAAATCTTATCAACAGTCTTGGAGTATCACAAGCATTTTTATATTGGGGTATTATCGTCTTACTATTAGTGTTGATAGGATCATTCTTCTTACGTGAAGCAATTGTAAGTAACACTGCAACTGAAACATTACACAATGATTATACGCCGCGTGAAATGATGAAAACGAAACAAGTATATCTCTTATTTTTCATGTTATTCACATCATGTATGGGCGGACTGTATTTAATCGGTATGGTAAAAGACATCGGGGTGCAGCTCGTTGGTCTTAGTGCAGCGACTGCCGCAAATGCCGTCGCAATGATCGCAATCTTTAATACAATAGGTAGAATTATTCTTGGAACGTTATCAGATAAAATAGGTCGATTAAAAATCGTCTCTGCTACATTTATTATTATTGGATTGTCCGTCTTCACTTTAAGTTTTATTCCACTAAATTACGGAATTTATTTTGCTTGTGTAGCAAGTGTTGCCTTTTGCTTTGGTGGTAACATCACTATCTTCCCAGCAATTGTCGGAGACTTCTTCGGATTAAAAAACCATAGTACAAACTACGGGATTGTTTACCAAGGTTTCGGATTTGGTGCACTTGCAGGATCATTCATTGGAGCACTACTTGGCGGATTTCAGCCAACCTTCATTACAATCGGTGTTCTATGTGTTATATCTTTCGTTATCTCTATAGTAATCCGCCCTCCAAATGCAGAAAAGAAGAAGGAAATCAAATCGTTAAATCGAAAAATAGCTTAATGCTAAGAAAGAGTCCTTATGCTAGGGCTCTTTTTCATTACAACATAATGTATAAACAATGGATGCCATTCAAAAAATCTAATTTTGTCCCTGTACTTACTACATAACTAACATTAAAGAAGATAGGAAATTCCGATTATTAAATTGAATAAATAACATAAAGGAGCGTGCTAGTTAAAATGAAAATAGTAAAGCAATGGGTACAAGAAGATAGTGATTACATAAGAGAAAAAGTAATTGAATATAACCAAAAACAACTTTCAAATGAAGAAAAAACACCTTCAGAAAAGGTTAGTTTTATAGTGAAAAACGAAAAAGAAGAAATAGTAGGAGGAATAACAGCAATAACATTCTGGCATCATTTACATATCGACTTTCTATGGGTTTCTGAAGAATATAGATACGAAGGATACGGTAACAAATTAATGGAACTCATTGAAGAATTTGCAATTAAAAAAGAATGTAGGCTAATCAAATTAGATACTTTTAGTTTCCAAGCCCCCAATTTTTATAAGAAGCATGGGTATAAAGTGATAGGAGTAAGTGAAGATCATCTTAAAGGGCATAATCATTACTATTTAGAAAAAAGGTTATAAATGAATCATTAAAGAGTGTATTATGATTAATCTTTTTCAAAATATGCTCTTTTCTTTTGTGTGTCTATGAACACGATATCGTTTCGTATTAGTTATTTACTCAAATTACTTTTTATGAATCCAAACAATTTAATGATAGAATAAAATAAAGACAGAAAATTTTTACCATTCAAGGGGGTTACATATGAAAAAAGTAAATGTTACATACGCACTTCTATATGATGAAACTCATGAAAAGCTATTAATGGTTAAAAACAAAGGGAAAAATGGTTCTTATTACACTTTACCAGGTGGAGCAGTTAAATTCGGGGAAACGTTAGAAGAGGCAGCAATTCGTGAAGTGAAAGAAGAAACAGGGCTAGACATATCCGTAAAAGGGGTTTGTTCCATTAGTGAAGCCTTTTTTGAGGAGAGAGGACATCATGCAATCTTCTTTAATTTTTTAGGAGAAATAATCGGAGGGGAAATCTGTATATCACGGCCAAAAGAGATTGAGGAGATTACCTGGATGGAATTAGATTCAGCAGAACCTTATTTACGTATACCAGAACACTTAAAAAGCCTTTTACAAAAGAAAGAAACAGTTCCTTATATTTTTAATGGAACTATTATTCATCAATCTTCATAAAGATAGTATTTCATTTAAGGCGGGGGAAAAATGGAGTTTATCGTTAATCACAAACAATTTACACAAGCTCTTTCAGAAGTAAGTAAAGCTATCTCAACAAAAACTTTAATTCCTATATTATCCGGAATAAAGATAACAGCAGATCAATCTGGAATTACTTTAATCGCAAGTAATTCGAATATTTTCATTGAAAAATTTATACCTATTTCAATTGAAGACGAACAAATTACAACTATTTTAAAAGCAGGGAGTATTGTTGTACCAGCAAAGTATTTCATTGAAATTATTAAGAAAATGCCAAGTGAGATTTTAATAAAAAGTATGAATGAGCAGTTGATTACAATTCAATCAGATGAAATTACTTTAAACTTAAATGGACTCTCGGCAAATGAATTTCCTAATGTACCATTTTTAGACTCACATACAGAAATACAAGTAGAAACGGAACAGCTGATTGAGGTATTCAAACAAACTGTCTTTGCAACTGCTAAAAATGAATCTAGACCAGTTCTTACTGGCGTACATATCGTTTTTGAGCATAATAAATTAATTTGCGCTGCGACTGATTCACATAGATTGGCTTTACGTGAAATATTAATTTCATCTCATGCGAAAGCAAATTGCATTGTACCAAGTTCCACTATTAGTGAACTACTAAAATTAATGAACAATAATTCAAATTTAGTATACATATATCTTTCAGAGAGTCACATTATTTTTAAATTCGGTACAATTACGTTGTATTCAAGGCTAATTGAAGGGAAATATCCTAATATATCCGGCCTAATTCCAAATGAATCCCAAACGATTATTAATATAGATAGAAAAAGATTTTACAAGGTGTAGATCGGTCAAGTTTATTGGCTAATGAATGGGCAAACAACAACGTTAACTTAGAAATCATCGACGAATGCACAATACAAATCTCTTCTAATGCTTCTCAGATTGGTAAAATATCCGAGACACAACAAATAGATGCTATTCACGGTGAAAAGCAATTAAATATATCTTTCGACGGACGATATATGGTCGATACTTTAAAAGCAATAAAAGAAGATAGAGTTACTTTAAGTTTTGGCGGTTCCATGAGACCGATATTAATTGAAGCAGGTGAACAATCTGCAGCAGTATATTTAATATCACCTGTTAGAACTTATTGAGAACAAAGGAAGGAATTAAATTATGTACAAGCACACTTTATGTTTTATAAAAAGAACTGAAGAAATACTTATGCTAAATAGAGAATATGATCCTGTAAAAGGATTATGGAATGGCGTAGGAGGGAAGATAGAAAAAGGAGAAACACCGTTAGAAAATGCAATTCGTGAAATAAAAGAAGAAACAAATATAGATGTGGAACAAAATCAAATTCAATTTAAAGGCATTATTAAATGGGAGGATTCCTCATATTCTGGTGGCATTTATGTCTATTTAGTAGAGCTACTTAATGAATTTACATATCACACTCCAAAAAAAGTCTCAGAAGGAATTCTAGATTGGAAAGAGGTATCTTGGATTCTAAGTGACTATAATTACGGCGTAGGAGAGATGATACCTAAATTTTTAACTGAAGTACTTTATAATGAATTAATATTAGAGCACTCTTGCGTTTTATCAAATCATAAATTAATAGAGTATAAGAATAAAGAATTAGCTAAGCAGACCAGCATAGTAAAGTAGTAATTAGGGGAGATTAGTATGTAATAGAAGGAGGAGCTCATGAAAAAAGGAAATCAATTATTTTGGATATATATAACTAGTATTACTATTATAATACCTTTAATTATTTACTTAGCATTGGCAGCCTCTAGCGAAAAAGATACTCTTACTCAAGTGAAAAAAGCTCCCAATATCCCATCTGTTATTCAAGATTCAAACGATATGGAAGACCCTACAGGATATTGGACAACAGAAAAGATGAAAAATGCAATTCCAGTAGATAAAACAAAGAATTTTAATAGATGAGTCATAAATGAATAAAAAGCGAACCATCAATATTAAATTGGTTCGCTTTTTATTATACTTACACTTCTCGCCACCAAGCAGCCGTAGGATAATCTTTAGATTGTAAGGTAATAGCTTCACCGATTTGTGGCGTTGCAATATTAACCCTAAACGATTTGCTTCTTTCGTAACACGTTCAATAGGATCACTCCATTCATGTAATGCTAACGTAAAAGCACCCCAATGAATAGGAACGAGCAATTCTCCTTTAACGTCAATATGAGCTTGTACTGTTTCTTCTGGCAACATATGAATAGCAGACCATCTCGTATCGTACTGCCCGCATTCCATTAAAGTAAGATCGAATGGACCATAATTCTCACCAATTTCCTTAAAGTGAGGAGCATAACCGCTATCACCACTAAAGAAGACTTTAGTTTCTTGACCAAGAATAAGCCATGAACACCATAACGAACAATCTCTATCTGTCATACTTCGTCCAGAGAAATGCCTTGCAGGAGCGCAAACTAACTTAATATTATCAAACGTAATTTCATCCCACCAATTATGCTCACTAATTTTACTAGGTGAAATACCCCATTTAATAAGATATTGCGCAACTCCCGTTGGAACATAAAAGTGCTTTGCGCGATCTTTTAACTGCATAATACTTTTGTAATTTAAATGGTCATAGTGATTATGCGAAATGATAATCGCATCAATTTCTTGAAGTTCATCATGTTCTAAAGAAAAAGCACCACTATACCGCTTACTATTAAACACAGGAAATGGGGAAGAGGCATCTCCAAACATAGGGTCTAATAGCAATTTTTTACCTTCTATTTTCAAAAGAGAAGCAGAGTGCCCAAACCATGTCACACTCTCTAAAGATTCATTATTTTTATTCGATAAAACAATAGGTAAATTCTTTACAGGACGTAGCTTTGTTTTCATTTTAAAGTAATCAGTCATTAAACCGATAATATCTTTCGGATTAAAACTTACATCAGTCGGAATTTGATTCCTATATTTCTTTTTCATTAGTTCTCCTTTTTACGTTTAACAATATACGTATGTTGTTATTGTAGCTAATTGTAGTTTAAACGAAATCATTTTACCTTTCATCTTAAATGCAGTACATTTCATAAATTCTTCAAACTTATTATTTATATATAAAAAATAGAATTCATTTAGCAGCAGCTAAAACTAATATTATGTATTTGTGAATTGTTTTGTTTAAGTAAATTCTTTCTTATAAACAACAAAGACCGTATGTTTCTTTATATGTTATAGAAGCAGATAGGTAACTAATTATCCACAGGAAGGAGAGTCTATAAATGCTTGAAGAAAGAAAAAGAAGTCTAAATACAAACTATTAAATAGCAATAACTAAATATAGAATTCTAGATAACCTTAGTATAGGTATTAACATAGCTATACTAAGGTTTTTTATTTGAAATCATTAAAGGATACTTATTTTTATTTATAGAACATAGTAAATACATAGATTTTACAATTAAATTACTAAAAAAGAAGGGATTTTAAAATGCTTGCTAATTATACTTCGGAGAAAAATACTTAAAACAACTTATGAGACAAAAATGATTTCATAAGTTGACAATTATCCAACTTTAAAAATAAGCAGAACAAACCTTCAATATTTACTTGTAATGCTCCATCTGGGCATAGAATCAAATACTATAAAAACAAAGCTAAATTGGACTAACGAGGAATTCGAAAAACAAATGCACGCATTAGAACTAGAAGGTTTATTGAATAAGACAGAAGGGAGTTACTATCCAACATGTATGGTTATAACAGCTAATGAAGGAGAAAAGCTGTATAACCTATGTGAGCCTCTAATTAAACCTACACTTAACATAATTGAAAAATATTCTAATCAAATTGATGCTATGTCTAAAAGAATCGAGACATTTAATTATTTATCTAAAGAATCGTATAGTCTTTTACTATATAGTGGTGTGTTATTAGATTTTGGACAAATAATCAACATTGAAGAAAACTATTTAGAAACAGAACGGCCTTTGAGAAACAATAAAAGATATTATTATGCGATTCTAGAACAAGAACAAACAGACAAAGAGTCCTTTGGAATGTATGTTAATACATATTTAGATTTAGGGGAATATCAAATTGGTCTTTATGGAAACACTCGATATACAACTTTGAATTTAATAACTGCGAATGAAGAAACGTTTGAAGCATATTTTCACGATGCTATTATCGATATTAATTATACGAAAAAGCAATTAGTTGAAAATTTTGTAGCAGTAGATAGACAAGTAGACTTAAATTCAAATGTATTATACGAAAAATTAGGCTTATATAAAAAATTCACAACCTGTTATCCCAGTGTTTACAGCCGTAAATTTATCTATACTTAACGAAATCGCGAACACGATCAGTGAAGATTTGATTTTATTATGTAAAGAAAATGAAAAGCCTTTAAAAAGAATACTTTGCAAGCAGCAGATACTCAAAAGAAATAACTTACATGAAGAAAATAAGATATTAAAAGGAGAGAAGAGCCATGCAAAAGAAATTTATCAATCCAGAAACAATGCCAGCAACTTTTGGATACTCACATGTAGTCGAAGTTAGTAATGCTAAACGAACCATTTACATATCAGGACAAGTAGCAATTAATACTGACGGTCAAATAGTTGGAATTGATGATTTAGCTACACAAACACGACAAGTATTTGAAAATATTAAAATCGCATTAAAAACTTCAGACTTAAATTTTAATGATGTAGTAAAATTAACATTTTTCTTGACGGACATTTCTCAAATGGCCATTGTTAGAGATACTCGAGATCAATACATCAACACAAACAATCCACCAGCAAGTTCAGCTGTAGAAGTTAACAAATTGATTAACAATAAATTATTAATCGAAATCGAAGCAATTGCTGTAGCAAACTAATTTTAAAAACTTATTCTTAATCATATCAACGCAATTCGTTCACTTTAAATGAATTGCGTTTTTTTATTAACTAAAATATAAATTATACACAGAAACATTCTTATCAATAACACAACATAAATAACTTTAAAAAACAAATAACCACACAATCTACAACACATTATGAACCCAATTAAAAAGGGGAGACTAATAACCGCGACTAACATATAATAAGTTTGTTACTTTTTACTAGTTAACATAATATATATTATACGAAGTTGTATAAAGTAAGTGTTTATCTGTATCAAAATCCAAGTAAACTATACTTAATGAGACGAAACAGGGATTTTTAATGAGATTCACATAAAATCTTATCTAAATGAATTTCTACAGTTTTTATCGTTTATTTTGCTATAAATTAATCACAGCAAATCTTAATCGATTAATTATCGTTTAACGAGTCAAAAATAATTTTGATTAGCACGGAATTTTTTATGCGAAATAAATTTTTCTATACAAATGATAAATTTCATTTTATGTTTTGCTTTATAGATTTATTGCTAATTACATATGTTTTATTATTTTATATTTTTGTTGTTATTTCTTTTATTTACGCTTGACTTTCATTGTATCCTTCACTCTAGTTAACATAACGTTTATTTTTAACGTAAAAAAATCCTCCTCACCTTCAGGAAGATTTCTTTTGCTAGCTAGTAATCCATTTATCTATTTTTAGTAACAATCCCAATTGTAAATAACATTGGAAAAATCTAGATTTAATAAATCGTCTTTCTTTATAAAGAAATTAGCAACACCAGAATCTCCCCACATAATATTTAATGAATCATCTGTATCGATTTGCAGCAATAATATATCATGTTGCTGGTATTTTTCTTCCCATTCCCTTGGATCTGTCTGTGTGAAAAATGGATAACCACCAATTTTATGCCCTTGATCTTTACATAAATCATCATACAGTTCGCCTAATTCTGTATTATTTTTTTCATCAACAATTTCTTCCCAATCAATTTCCTCACTAAACATCTTTTCAAATCGATAATCCCTTGATGTTACGGGTTGATAACCCAATTCAAACTTTAATTTCGCTGCTTCAGGTATGATAAATTCCTCTAATTCTGAAGTGTTTAAATAACTAAAATCAGTAATAACCTTATTTAAATCTTCTATAATTGTAGAATGATAAATAATTCGAAAGTCTCTTTGGATTGTTGGATGATCAAAATCTGCTCCGTAAAGCTCATCTTCAGCACTTACGAAAAACTGTAGCATACCCTTTTGAGGCATATATTCAACATGCGGCATTTCTTCAAAGTTTAGCTGCGCAAGTAACATCATAGGTTGTCCATTTGAATCTTTAGGATGCTCTTGATCTATAGGTAAATACGGATAACCACCAAATTTACTCTCAAAAAGCGTTGTCTCTGCTAATGTTCCAGACGCTTTAATATAAGGTTTCACACTTTCTTCTAAAATACTACGATACTGCTCTAGTTCTTTCGGAATTTGAAGTTGATACGTATTCTTCATTACATTTGCCTCCCCTTAATAATGAATTGAAAATGCCCTACTTAATTATATAGCAACAGATAACTTCATTGAAAATCGTTAAATATCCGTTTTAACCCTCATTTTTTGCGCACTTGGCGGACAAAGTAAATTATGTTCTGAGACCTTTTTATTAATAGTTGTAATTAACATAGCTGCTTCTACATTATCCGTTAGTTCTTTTAAATTTTCTTTTAGATGATCTATTTCCTTTGAAAGTTCAATCCACCTAGGCAAAACATGATTATTTTTCAAAGTTCTATAAAGTTGCTTGTCAGGATTATACGAAAGATCTTTATCAAGATTAAGAGGTTTCCCTTTCCCAGGTAAATCATTAAACGCTCCTGTCTTTTCTGCCTGTTTAACGATAGAGCTAATATGATCCTCATACGTGAACGACCAAACTTTTTCATCTTTAACTAAAATTTCTTGTTTTTCAAGTTTTTTATCTAGCTCATCTTGATTCATAGATTCTCTCTCCTTTTTATTTTATAGTGTGGTTTTTGTAGATTTTAATGCTTTCAACCCATCAAATAACTTTTCTTGCCACCAAACACCGTCATGACCGCCTTGAAACTCTTCATAAGTAATTTGGTATCCTTTTTCTTTTAAAGCTTTATACAGGCGTCTATTAGTCGTTAAAAGAGGTTTGTTTTCAAGTTCTCCTGCTGCTATGTAAAAATGAGGTTGACTCGTATTAGAATCTATAGATGAAATTTGATTTTCAATCCAAGGAATTTGATTTTCATAACCATCCTTTTTCCAATGCACGGATCCAGACATTGACAACACGTTTCCGAAAACATGTGGATTTTGAAGCGCTGCATAAAAAGCTGCTAAGCCACCAAGACTGAAACCAGCAATTGTTGTATGATTCTTTTCTTGATATACGTGATACCTAGCTTGAATCCATGGAAGTAGTTCCTCCGTTAAAAATGTATTCTTTTTATCGTTATAAGTTAGCTCTTCTAGTCGATCAACGGGTTCTATTGCAACAGCAATACAAGATGGGATTTCTTTTTCGTATATTAAATAATTGAGTGTTCTTGCGATTGAAAGGTTATTAATGAATGAATTCCCATCAAACACAATGAGAAGTTCTTGAAGATGTGAAGTGTGAGAATAGTCATGAGGCGTATAAATATAAATTTTACGTGTGTCATTTAAAATCGTACTTTGAAAAGAATATGTTTCAATTTTTCCAGATGGATAATGATCTGAAGGAAAACGACTGCTATACTGTACTTCCATTCCTATGTTTAACACAGACGCTTTATTGGCATCTTCTCCAAATGTATTTTTTAGTTGGTACTTTTCACTGCGCTTTATCCAATCATTTTCGAAAAAATCGTTTACTGAAAAATAGTACGTTGAAATAAAACTCTCATCCGTCCTAAACGTTACATACCAAATATCTGTCTGTAACAACCGTTGTAGTTGATTTACAGACAGATCCCAACCAGGAAAACTACCGAATACATAAACGTTTTCAGTTTTTTGATCCCCTAACCATATATACGTTATAAGCTTATACTGATTTTCTACAGGACATTGTTCTATTAGTGGCGTATTATTTGACTTTATTTCATACAAAAAAGTATAAATTGCTTTCTCGTTTCCTTTTTTTAATTGATTATTAAGCTCCTCTAACTTAGGACTAATTATTGAAGTCACCCATCTGCCTCCTTTGTATTTCTTTCTTTTCACTAGATTGCTTTTATAAAATTTAGGATTATTATGTTATGTATTTAGATGATTTATTTATTTAGAAGGTTTATCAATTGCCTGAATAGAAAGTTCCAACGCTTTTATTCTTCTTTCTAAAAGTGTTCTTTGAGGACTACCAGCCTTAGACTTATCATAGGCTCTCTCAATTGATGGAAGCAAACCAGCAAGGATATTACGAGCTTCTGCTAACTCTTCTTGGCTATACCGATGACTTTCTTGATTCCACACGTTCTCTAACACTGCTAGCCCTATACAAACGGCTTTAAGCCTTTTTCTCACTAAGGTAGTATTTGCTCCTTTTTGAGTCATCTGTGAAGAAGCATTTTCAAGTTTACGAATTGTCGATTGTAAAGATTTTATTGATTCCAATTTATCTATATTTGACACGTTTTCCATGTTACTATTGTTCCTCCTGGCTTAACTTGTTTAATACTGGATATAATAAGTACTTGATTTCACTCGAAATATTTTATCATAAATAACTAACTATATTCGAATTGGATAATGGATTAAAGGAAAACGGTATCTAAACGCCTCTCCCTCCTTTACATCATTCTATATGTACTTCTTTCTTCGTATTAGAATCCCTATATAAACAAGGTATTAAAATTGTATTTTTTATGAACAAGAAAACGCACAAGCAGCATAACTTGTACGTTTTTATTTTTATTCAGTAAGATAATACAGTAATAGTTTCCGGGCCTTCTCATAATTCATGAAATCTCTATACAAAATGGGATACTTCACAATTTCTGTTTCTATAAAACGATATTGCGGAAACCATTCAAAAAACGATTTCTTTAGCCACTTTATTTGATCAAACACAATCTCCTTTTCGTTGTTATTAAGTATGTAACTTAAAGTACCTGCTGTATGCATCCAATAATAAATTAAATCAGCATTTATACAGTCATCATCTGTAAATTTACTTTTTAAGTCTCGTTGCAATTTTCCTGTAGCACGATACGGAAACGGTTTATGCAGCGGACTATGCATTTTCTGCAATTCATTAAAAATAACCTTTTTACCTAATAGCAACTTTCCACCCCTTTATTTCTCTATCCAATTTAATAATTTTTCATAATGATATTGAGCATCTGTATAGCCGAGATTATATAAATTAACGAGTTTTTCTTTATTTCTTTCTATTCCGCTTATAGGAAGCTGTACGCTAGGCTGAATGATATAAAAATTGTCTTTTTGTTCTATTTGATTCATATAAGTTATCGTCTCATTATAAAAACGATAATGTTCTACTAAAGATTGTGCGATATTCGGATATTTTCTATATAACATTTTAGCTAGCCCAGAAAATTTATTCCGCTGCTTCTCGTATCCATCCTGCTTTGTCATAATAACAACATTCTTTTGGTAACCATCATTTTGCGCTTTTAATACTGGAATAGGATCTATAATCCCTCCATCTAACAATTTTCGATTATCATATTCTACAGCAGGTGCTATAAACGGCACAGAGCTTGATGCACGAATAATTTTTAAAATATCATTTCCGTGTTCTATTTTATTATAATAAACTGCTTGTCCTGATTCGCAATCAGTCGTTCCGATTACAAACTGTTCATTTGAATTTAGGAAAGTTTGAAAATCAAACGGTACAATTTTGTTTGGTACTTCATCAAATAAAAAATCCATTCCAAATAATTCACGTTTTCTAATTAAGTTTCGATAAGATATATACCTGTGATCTGCTACTAGCTCTGTATTCACTTTCTTATTTCTTCCTTTTTGACGTGATAAATAGGTTGCTCCCATACACGCTCCGGCGGATACACCGACTACATACGGAAAGAATAAGTCCCTTTCCATAAAATATTCGAGTACTCCTGCAGTATATAATCCTTTCATTCCGCCGCCTTCTAATACTAAACCGATATTTTTCATGCTATATCCCTCTACTTCTGTTTTCTTAATTACATGTTAGCACAAGATTTTAGGATGAGGTTATATAAATTAGTTGCAATAATAACAAAAAACTATTGAAGCAATGTCATAATCTATTAGTCATTCGCATGGTACAATATAAGAAACTCATTCCACATATTATAAAGGAGGAATTTCATATGGGTTTATTTAGTGGTATTTTAGGAAATGCATCAAGTGCGAGTACAGAAAGCGTTGAACGTGATTTAGAAAAGATTATGCTAGATGATGAAAAAGTTGAGCATGCTTATAAATTAATTCGTGATTTAATCGTATTTACAAATCGTCGTCTTATTTTAGTTGATAAACAAGGGATATCAGGTAAAAAAACAGAGTATCATTCTATTCCTTATAAAAGTATTACACAATTTAGCATTGAAACAGCTGGGCATTTTGATTTAGATGCAGAGCTTAAAATTTGGGTATCTAGTATGGATGATCCAATTACGAAAGAATTTAAAGGTGACGATAGTATTTTAAGCATTCAAAAAGCGTTAGTAACATATACGACGAAATAACGCCTTTCCGTATATTTATTCATTATCGAAATTACTAACCCGATTATTTTGGAAGAATATGCGTTATTTTTGTATATTTAATCCAAAAAACATAAAAAGGTAAAGCGTATTTCAAATGCTTTACCTTTCTTTTTTGTAATAAATAAGTGTAGTTTTATCATTTAATTTCTTTATTACTTCTGTTCTTTTATACCCCATTTTTTCGTATAGAAAACAATTTCTTTCTTCTTCTAAAATCGTAGCAAGTTCAAAACTCCGTGCTTCTGGAAACATCTCTTCAATTAAAATAAGTACCTTCTTAGCGATTCCTTTCCCTTGATAGATTGGATGAATGAACATTGGACTGATCCAAAATTTATAAGGTCTTTCTTTTTGGGATATACATATCGCTCCAACAAGGTTCGAATCTATTATCATCTTATAAAAGTTGTTGCTCGGATTATTTATTCTTAAAATAGTTTTTTCAATAGATTCATTTGCTGGATTTGTTTCATAGTCTTTATATTTATTTAATAAAGGACTAAATGAGTCTATTTGCATTTGAAATAAAACTGCTGCATCAATTTCTGTCGCCTTCTCTAATGTTACCAATTTAAACGCTCTCTTAAAGAAGTAATATGAGCTGTATGATGACGACCGTGCCATGCATATAGTCCAATTGCAGCAGCAAGTTTTGTTTCTCCTGATTCAGGATGATTAAATGTCTTTTCTAAATCTGCCGGTTCTAAAGAATATAATAAGTTAATCCATCTTTTATGTAATGAATCTAGCATTACAAGTGAAACATCTACTGGTAATTTCGAGTCAGGTAGCTCTGCCCATTTTTCTTCTTTGTACGGTTTAATAGTTGGATTCTTTTCTGTCAGTGCTAATTTAAAGCGTATGTAGCTATTCATATGACTATCAACAACATGATGAACAACTTGGCGAACAGTCCATCCACCGACGCGATACGGTGTATCTAACTGCTTCTGATCTAAATCTTTTATCGCTCTTGCTAGTTCATTAGGTAAATCCTCTATTTCTTGAATCCATTTATCAATTATTTTTTCTGTAATAGTTCCTACGTAAGTAAATTGACCTATTGGATAACGTAAATCCTTCATGTACATGTCCCTCCCTATTATTTTTAACCCTTAGTGGTCCTCCAAATATAATGTACGAAATTTACGTTTTCCCCGTTTAAATCTACAGTAGTTGTCTCCGCTTCCTTTTCACGAGAAAATCCGTTCTTTTCTAATACAATTTGTGAAGCTATGTTATTTGTTGTTGTCATAGCATGTATTTCATTAATTTCATAGACTCTTGCTTGAGCCAAAATCAATTTTACAGATGATGCTGCAACTCCTTTTTTAGTAAACTTCTCTCCAACTCGGTAGCCTAACGACCCAATTCGTTTTTCCTTATCTACATCAACTAAATTGATACGTCCTACAATTTCTTTTTCTGTATTACGTATGAGATGAAAATAAGAAATCCCCTCAGTTTGTTCTTTTAATAGTTCGTCAAGTTGCTTTTGAAAGTATTCATACACGTAATAATTAGAGCCACGACTTGGTACCATTGTTTCAAAAAATGATTTGTTCGTGAGTTCAAAATTAAATAAATCTTCAGCGTCTTGATTCTTTAATTGTTCTATGTATATTTCCATCCCGTTTACCCCTTCTTGATTTACTAACTGTTATACATTCTTTTTTAAACGATAATTTTCCTGCTATTTCTTTCGTCTGAGTAATACAGTAAGTAATACTCTAGGATGAAAAAGATGAAATGGACTACGAATTAAGTTCATAACTCTGACTAACCGAATATAGATATCAGAATCACTTGCAGAAAGTTGATATATTTGTTTCGTATACCATTGCTGAAATTTTTGTTTCGTAGTTAATTCTTTCTGTAACTTAGGATGACGTGCTATCTCCGTTGTGGTCATTTCCCAAGGTGTTTTGATAATCATAGCAGTCTTCCTATAAAACTCTCGAGTTAATGTTTTATCAAGCCTTTTTCTCCCTTGAAGAATTAGTTGCAATTGGTGAGCTTCCATAGCTGCAACTGAAACACCTTGTCCGAAAACTGGATCAAAACGACAATGCGCATCTCCAACTACTAACAATCCTTCAGGCAAATTATTAACTAGATCAAATCGCCTGCGTACTTGATATGGAATTTTGTACGTTTTTATATCGGTAATCGCCTCAGATTTGTTTAGAAACTCTGTAACATTAGTGATTGATAGGTTTTCAGCAAAATCATAAAATTCATCATCTGTTTGCGGTGCTTTTTCATTTGCATATCCACTAAAAGTAACAAAATAACGATCATCTTCAATCGTTTGAATTAGAACACCATAAGGATTCTCAGGAAAACTTGGAGACATAAGCATATTACAGCAGTCTAATTTCTCTTTTTCTTTGAGCCTAAACATTCTAGTTGCGTAAAACAAATCAATTCTTACTTTCTCTTCTTGTACTTCGAAATTGTATTCTTGTAACCAATCTATACTTTTCGAACCAAATCCACTTGCATCAACAACAAGATCTGCATGAAATTCTTCTTTCATTCCTGTTTTCAAACATTTAGCTGTTATTCCATAGACCTTATTAAGTTTGTTATCTACTAGTAATCCTTCAACCAACATTTCATACTTCGAAGTAACATTTGAAACTTGTTCAATTCGTTTTTGAATATGCGATTCTAACAGAAGACGACTTTGTTGAATCATATTTATTTCGCCTTTGAAAGGCTGCTTCCATAGGCCGAACTGATGCCATTTTAAATCGCGAGTAAAGTTATTTACGATGCTACCTGCTTCAATTAATTCATTAGTAATGTTAGGAAACAACTCCTCAAGTGCTTCTTCGCCGCCTTTTAATAACACATGCGGATGATTACTTTGCGGAACTCTTTTTCGCGGACCATTTCCATCCCATTCTTCACCAGCTTCTACAATGATTACTTCTTCAAACGTATTTGATAAAGCCTTTGCGGCGAGTTTTCCTGCGATACTTCCACCAATAACAATAGCCTTAGTAAACATTTTTTCCCCCTTAATGAAAAGAGATCCTGTCGTGTATGAATGGAACAGGATCTTAACTAATAATTCCTTGATAATTATATTTAAAACACCTGTGTGAATTGCAACATTAAAATTAAAATACCTAATCCCCATACGTAATACGCGAATACTTTTAAAGAATGACGTTTTAAATATTGAATCATCCATGAAACTGCTATGTAACCAAAGAACGCTGCTGATAATGTTCCGACAATTAGTGATGTACTAGAAATAGATTCAGCTTTCCCTTGAAAAACATCTGCAAATTGCAAGATGATAGCTCCGACAATAGCTGGTGTTGATAATAAAAAGGAAAAGTACGCCGCTGTTTCGCGGTCTAACTTTCTCCATAATGCAGCGACAATTGTCATTCCAGAACGGGAAATTGCTGGAAATATAGCTACTGCTTGAAATGAACCAATTATGAATGCATCTTTATATGTAATATCATTCATTTTTTTACGACCGTTCTTTTGTTTATCGGCCATATAAAGAAATAAACCCGTCACTAAAAACTCCCAACCTATTGTTATACCTGTTTTTGAAATATCTTCAAAAAAGTCTTTAAATAATAAGCCGATTACAACCGCAGGTATCGTCCCGACAATAAGTAATAGCATAAGCTTTGAAAATGGATTTTTTATTAAATAAATAAATTCTTTTCTATAATAAATAAACACCGCAAGTAACGTCCCTATATGCAGCATCGTATCTAAAAACAAACCTGCCTCATCTAACTGAAAAATATGTCGCCCTAAATATAGGTGACCTGTACTGCTTATAGGTAAAAACTCTGTCAGCCCTTGAATAATTCCTAAAATAAAAGCTTCTAGCCAATTCATGATGATCTCCTTTCTCATTTGCTTGTACCAATATATGATGCTTTAATTTTTGTTATGAAAGAAAATATATTTCTCTTGGGGATTTACTTTAACCTTTATTTAGAAGTTATGGATTGCGATAAAGATGGATATATATGTAAAAAAGGAGGGTTTACATGGAGAAACACACAAAATTAGGCAACATATTACTTTGGATTGGACCAATTCTTGTGTTCTTAGGTTTATGTATGACAAATGTAATTACAGACATACCTTTCTTCGAAGGAAAGCATAAAACTTTTGGAATTATTATGTTATTTATAGGGGTACTTTGTTTAATTGCCGCTCATTACTTTAAAATACGAAAAAATTCTGCCGATTAAATAATCTATTCCCTTATAAGGAGGAACAAATGCGAGGAAAATCATTACGGACAAAAATTACAAAGCTATATAAATAAAAACAATCCTAGTGTATGTACTAGGATTGTTTCATTTCGCTAATGTTGTTTATTTATAAAACACTTTATCAACGTTATATTTCGCTTTGTACTTATTAATGATGTATGTTTCGTAAATTTCTCTTTCAGTTGGATCTTCTACGATACATGCATCGATACGGTATACTTCATCACGATTATTTTTGATTGGTGAAACATTATCTTCAAAATGCTTTTTAATACGTTGTCTAATTTTACGAGCTTTACCTACGAAAAGAAGTTCGTCATTAATATTGTAAAACATAAAAATGCCGCCTTTATCTCTAGGGAACAAGTGGAAATCGATAAAACCGTTAATTGGAGTAATTAATGGCTCGTCTCCTTTAATAACTTGGTTACGTTCAGTAATTGAAACATCAGCTTCAGGAATATTAATTTTAATCAAGTTCATTCACGTCCTCTTTTATTATAAAGATAAATAATAGCATAAGTATGTAAGAAAAGCTATGTTAAGAGAGATATTTCATTTTATAATTCAAATATTATAGGTATATCATGTAAACTTTTTTTCCAAATCATATGATCGTTTGATTCGCCCCAATAATCCTTCAGCACATAACTAGGTTTTCCAAACTTTTTTGTCCATATACTTTGTGCTTTTTTGTATCCACTATCTAAACAGCATTCGATTATTCCTCTGCTAAGTAATGTAAGATACATTGTATTTAGTAGTAAACTCCCTATACCTTTTCTTTGATACTCCGGAAGTATAAATACAGTTCCTATTTCATACAAATCCTTAAGTACACCGTCTGTACAACTATTAATCAATGCACTTGCTGGACCGATTTCAATCGTTCCAATGATTTTATCGTTACTTGTATCTATCGCTAATAAAAAGTAACGATTTTCTCCATTACTATCAAAATCATTTTTTAAATATTTCTTTTTCGAGTTAATTTCATTTTCTATGTCATCTAATAGATGTGATAACCCTTCGTTTTTAAATGTATTAGTAATAACAAGACGAAAAAACAAATGTAATTCATCTAAATCATTCGAATTCGGCCTTCTAATTTCAATGTTATACATGGCTTACATCTCCAATTTTTAAAAATATATGAGAAAGTGTATTTGTTCAAAAAGATTTTATGCAATTGCTAAGACCATACTTTATATACTCTATTCATTATTATTCTACACAACTCTGCATAGATCCAGCAGTATAAAAAACTCAGTATAAATATTAATGTAATAACTTTTATATCCATAGTCGTATGAATACTAGGACCAAATACAGGAAAACGGAAGATATCGAGAATGATCATAATTCCTATAAGTAGACATATCGCTGAAAAGGAAATTACCCAAATCCTCCTCTTGAATTGTAAAAAGGATACTCCTAACGCTATACCTAATAAGCCTGTAGTAAAGGGAAAGACAATTAGTTCACTTGGCTCAATAATGAATAGTAGGAAAATAGTAAGAATATAAGAAAGTACTCCCTCACGAATAGAATAACAAATAGCCAGAAAAATCGGTAGCGTCGCGAAAGGACTAATAAATAACCCAATTCCAGGGATTAAGTTCCCCGCAGATTGAAAAATAGCAGCAAATGAACCGAGTAATGCTGTAATGACTAATCTACTTGCAGGCGTCACCTTTCTTTTATGAACAAAATTCGCATCCTGCTCTATCATCCATTGATACCAATAGCTTCTAAAGCGATTCATCAAATTCCCCCCTAAAGAGACTTAATTCACCACTTTCTATTTTTATTCAAATACTTATTGGTTATGTTTTACTTTCTGCTTGTTAGGAATCACTATACAATAGATGTTTATCCATAGAAGGTTTTTTAAGAGGCGCTAAGTCGTGCGTTTGAAAAAGTGTGAATTCCATATATTTTTAGACTAAGAGTTTATACCGTATCATGGAACAATTTCAAAAATAGTACCTTTGTTAAAATCCGTTACTTTCATAGATCCATAGACCCCTAAATATAATCTAGTTTGATCTCCGTTTGTTCCCAAGCTCATATAATAAGCTGCTTGAGAACCAAAATCATAATTGGTTTCAATAACATGAAAATCATTACGTTTCCCGTCTAGAGCTGTTCTAGTAAAAGCTAACACTCCCTTTACTGGAGATTGAAATCCTTCTTTCTTAGCAAGATCAGTAAACACGATACTACCAGTTAAACTAGGAATTGTAGTTCCCATATATGGTTGTACTCCTGTAAGTGAGGTTCCTCCAAACTTATCTGCTCTGGAATCTTTATGAAAATAACTAATTAGGGGCTGCATGCGCCTCACTGATGTTTCTATTGTTTCATTATAATAAGCCATTGTTCTCTCATCCAAAGTAGGGTTCTCAGAACAGTGCCTTATAAAAGAAGTAGGAAATTCTCCTTCCCATCCTCGCCAACCAAAATTAATAAATCCATCTTGATTGGGAGTGGATCTCATTAAATGCGTTTGAACAAGTTCGGTAACCGGTATGGGTTTATAATGAACAAACGAAAAAACAGACTCTACAATATCCTGCCCGACATTTCCAGCATATTTGATATACTGATTATAAAACCTTTGAAATGAAATACCTGTTATATTCCGAACTCCTTTCGCAATTACTGTAAGTGTTTCTTGTATAGATAAAGGAAACTCATTAAAGCGTGTAACTACTGGAGGGTTATTTATGAATGTATTTTTACTTACATCAATTTCAATTATTTTACCCGCTATTTCTAAATCATCCTGGCTTAAATTAAATGGATCATAACCCGATCCACCATCTCCATTTGTAAAAACAAGTTTTCCACTCTCAGGTGAAAAGTTTAAACTATTGACTCCGTTATGATTAAAAAAGGGCCTTCTTATGTTAAGTAATGTCCGTCGTTTTTGAGGTTGACTATGTGATTGTAAAATCCATTCCTCAACCGTATCAATATGATCATATTGAGTATCTCTATTTACCCACTTTAAGTTTAAAGTTTTCGGATCACACGGATTAGGTTTAAAAGGTTCAGAAAGGGCACCCGGACCTTGAGTGCCAGCTACTGAATAATGAAGGTAAAATAAACCGTTTTGATAAAATTGTGGATGAAACGCTAGTCCTAGCAATCCGCGTTCATCATAACCGCTACTAGAGACACCTTCTTCAAACGTGCCTAATTTGATAATTCGCGGGCGAATATCTAAAAAAGTCCTTATAACTCCGTCTCCTATGTAAAAGATTTCTCCTACCTGGGTTGCAATAAATAACCTTTCAATTGAGTCACCTGGTAGTATAGTTGTTTTCAAAACAGTAGGTAAATTGAACTTACTTGCAATGGGCCGTAAACTAACCTTAACTTTTGTCAACTCACTTTACACCCCTTTAATTGCGTTTTATTAAAAGAATATGATTAGAACTGTTCAATTAGTATCCAATTAGGGACTAGAGAATTGGATACTATTTCTGACTGCGCTGCTTTTCCTGCTTCTCCATATAACTACGCATCCGTCGCATATATTCAGGTGCGTCCATTCGATTCCCTGCGATCATTTCAATTATACAGAGTCTTTCGGCGCTTTCCTTTTCAGCATGGATTATAGCCTGATCAAGCTCTCCATAGGTCCGGACCGTAACGGTAAACGCGTTACCTCCAAAAACTTCGGCCAGCTTGGTGTAAGACCATCGAGGGATTTGGTTGTACTTTTGATCCTCTGTTTTGACATTTAAATATTTCTCAATTGTATAACCATCGTTGTTCAAAACAAAGATTATAGGCTTGCAGCCGTAATAGAGCATAGAACTGATTTCCTGTACCGTTAGCTGCAGGGCACCGTCACCTGTAAACACCAATACTCGGCGTTCCGGCGCGGCCATAATAGCACCAAACGCCGAAGGGATTGCGTAACCGATGGACTGCCATCCACCTTGTCCAATATATGTTACATTGCCCGGCAGTCTTACCTCTCCCATTCCATAATAGAACGTTCCGGTCTCGGCGATTACAATATCACCCTCTTTCAGCATACGCTGAAAACGCGGATAATAGCCGTCAGCCATTAGAGGTCCGTCGGCAGTAGTTGTGAATTGCTCATAAGGGAATGACAATTTTTTTGTCAAACCTTTGCCCTTATAATTCACCTTCTGAACGGCAAGTAGCATGTCGGCTGCAAGAACATTCGGATATTCCGCCTCAGCGATTTTAACTATATCTGGTTGAATATTGACAGTTATCAGTGGGTTCAGCTTTGCGGTAAAACTTGCGGTGTTTGTATCCGCCCATACCATACCAATCGCAATGATACAATCTGCATTCTCCACTGTACTTTGGACTTCAGTCCTCCCGAAAGAGCCTAAATACATTCCGATATAATTTGGATGGTTCTCGTCGAATCCACCCTTCCCGTAAATCATCGTTACAACAGGCACATTCATTGCATCGGCTAGCTGCTGAGTCGCTGTCTGAAGGCCGAATCGCATCGTTTTCACATCCACCAGGATAACCGGTCGTTGGGCACGTTCCAAAAGCGGACGGACATGATTCACTGCAGCCTGAAGGGTATTCGGGTTGGATGTTGGACGTGGTGGTACCGGTTCTGCCCAGACTTTAATTGGCTTGGTCACTAAATCATTAGCCACAACCAGGTATACCGGCTTTTTCTTTTCCTTAGCAATGCGAATCGCAGTCTGAATTTCAATCTTGGCATTTTCCGGCGTAAGCACCGCGGTATATGCCGTAATCTGCTCATACACCTTGCGAAAAACGTCAAAATTCCCATCCATTAAGGTGTGATGCATAAGCTTATGCTCTTTTTGATCCTTCTCAGGAGGCGCACCCACAATGTGTATAATTGGCACATGCTCGCTGTTGGCTCCCGCTATCGCATTGCAGGCACTGAGCTCCCCGACCCCAAATGTCGTAATAAGAGCCGATATTCCTTTGATTCTTGCATAGCCATCTGCAGCGTAGCCCGAGTTTAGTTCATTTCGTCCTTCTATAAAACGGATGCCGTTATAACACTCCAAAGTATCAAGAAGTGTAAAATTATAGTCCCCTGCGACACCAAAAATTTCGGTAATGCCCTCGAGTTTTAGGCAATCGAACAAATACTGGCCAACCGTTTTTTGAGCAGGTCCCCTTTGTAAACCAAAGTTGCCCGTATTAATCATGTTGTCCATCGCTTGCTCACTCCTTATCCATTTCTTTTTAATAGTACTACCCTTTTTGATAATGCCCTTTAATTAAATCGGTTATCCGTTATGCAACAATTAATGGGGAAGATTTTTGTACAACCATATATTACAACTACATTCTTCGTATTTTATATATCATCAATAAAGAGTTCAGAAAACCCATAAATAAAAAAACGAGTGCTGTGAAGAAACGCACTCATTGAAAGGAATTTACCATTCTCGACGATTATCGCGATCACAGTCACGATCATGATTACGTCTGCGACGGCATTCATCACAATCGCAGTCACGGTCACGTCTACAACGACGGTCATCACAATCTCTATGTCTGCGTCTGCAGAACATTAAATCATCCCAAAATCTATCACAATCTCGGTCACGTCTGAAATTACCATTACATCCCATAAATATAATTACCTCCTCTTAACTCTTGGATTCATCATATTCTATGCTAAAAAACAAAAATAGCTTGTTTACTAGCCTGCTTTCTGCATTTTAAAGTAATAATATTATTATCTAATCTTTAAGTTTCAAATCTATTTCATCCCTTAACAACAAACAAGACGCTAAACCGATCACGGCAGCGCCTAAAACAGTAAATATAAATTTAATCAAAAATCATTTATCCTCGCATTTACTTATTCCTTTACTTCCATAGCTCATTCATGAAGTCAGCTGTATTACTAGGAACGCTATATTTCTCATTCTTTTGCTTAGCCTTTTTCTTCAGCCTTTTCTCTTCTTGAAAAGCTTGCAAATATCATGCTCCTCACTCTGTTTTGCAAATGTCTAGCTTACTTTTAAAAACTTTGTAACAGAACCTTAAAAATGATAAAAACCCACGAAGAAAATGCATTTTCTTCGTGGGTTTAGTTATTTAAATGGACTTTCACCTAACTCAAGAAGCATCCGCACCTTCAAACTGACTATTATAAAGCGAAGCATAGAAACCATCAGCTTTCAATAACTCTTCATGATTACCTTGTTCTACAATATCTCCGTCTTTCATGACAAGGATTAAATCTGCATCACGTATTGTTGATAATCTATGAGCGATAATGAAGCTTGTTCTACCTTCCATAAGGTTTTCCATCGCTTTTTGAATCAGTACTTCTGTACGAGTGTCAATGGAGCTTGTTGCTTCATCGAGTATTAATATTTTCGGATCCGCTATAAGGGCACGTGCAATTGTTAGTAGTTGCTTTTGTCCTTGGGATACGTTGCTTGCTTCTTCGTTTAGTTCCATTTGATATTTATTTGGTAATGTTTTTACGAAGTTGTGAACGTGAGCTGCTTTCGCTGCTTCAATTACCTCTTCGTCTGTAGCATCGAGTCTACCGTAACGTATATTTTCCATGATAGAGCCGTTAAATAGCCAAGTGTCTTGAAGTACCATACCAAACATGTTGCGCAGGTCTTCTCGCGTGAAGTCTTTTATATCGTGACCGTCGATACATATTGCACCGCTGTTTATGTCATAGAAACGCATTAACAGTTTTACAATCGTTGTTTTACCAGCTCCGGTTGGTCCGACGATTGCTACCTTTTGTCCAGGTTTAATGTTAGATGAGAAATTATTGATGATGATCTTATCTGGATTGTATCCAAATTGAACATCTTGGAAGGTAACTTCTCCTTGAACTTTTTGCAGCTTCACTGGATTTTCTGCTTCTGGCACTTCCTCTTCTTCTTCTAAAAATTCGAAGACTCTTTCTGCAGCAGCTGCAGTAGATTGAAGTACGTTCGCGATTTGTGCTACTTGAGCGATTGGTTGCGTAAAGCTTCTAACATATTGCACAAAGGCTAAAATATCTCCAACTGCGATGGTTCTCTTTACCGCAAGCCATCCACCTAAAATAGATACAGCGACGTAACCGATATTACCGATAAATGTCATAATCGGCATCATCATTCCAGATAAAAATTGAGATTTCCATGCGGAATGGTAAAGGGTATCATTTACCTTTTCAAATTTTTTTACTTCTTCTTCTTCTTTGTTGAAGGCTTTTACGATATTGTGACCACTATAAATTTCTTCGACCTGACCGTTTACGTGTCCTAAATATTCTTGCTGGGATTTGAAGTATTTTTGTGATCGTTTTACGACTGCCATGATGAGAATCATCGATACTGGCAATATTAAAAGCGCCACTAATGTCATTTGCCAGCTGATTGATAACATCATGATAAGTACACCGATGATTGTAATAACGGATGTGATGATTTGCGACATACTTTGGTTTAAAGTTTGGCTCACCGTATCTACGTCATTTGTAATTCTCGATAATACTTCGCCGTGCGTTGTTTTATCAAAGTATTTCAGCGGCATACGGTTAATTTTTTCATCGATTTCTTTTCTGAAGTTATAAGATACTTTTTGAGCTACTCCAGAAATAATGTACCCCTGGATAATACCAAACACAGTGCTCAGTATATATAATCCAAGGAGTAAAATGACAATGTTTCCGATATAGGTAAAGTCAATGGCCGCACCGGGTGCTCCTGATACTTTGCTTACGAGTCCTTCGAAAAGTTTTGTTGTCGCGTTTCCTAAAATTTTTGGACCAACGATTGTAAAGGCTGCACTGCCGATTGCGAAAAGGATAACGATTAAGATTGATAATTTATAGGGATTCAAGTATTGAAGGAGTTTATTCATCGTTCCTTTGAAGTTTTTTGCTTTCTCAATCTTTCTCATGCCGCCGCCCATATGACCGCCACCGCCAGGACCAGGGCTGCTTTGTTTTCTATTTTCTATTTTTCTATCACTCATGATGACAACTCCTCTCTTGAAAGTTGTGATAAAGCAATTTGCTTATAAACTTCACAGTTTTCCATAAGCTCTTCATGAGTACCAGTTCCAATTATTTTTCCTTCGTCAAGTACAATAATCTTATCGGCATTCATGATTGTACTGATTCTTTGGGCAATAAGTAAAATAGTACTTCCTGTAATCTCATTGTTTAAAGCTCTGCGCAATGCTGCGTCTGTCTTAAAGTCAAGAGCTGAGAAACTATCATCGAATATGAAGATTTCCGATTTTTTCGTAAGAGCACGCGCAATAGAAAGTCTTTGTTTTTGACCACCGGAAACGTTCGTACCACCTTGTGATATTTCTGTGCGGAAGCTTTCAGGCTTCGCGTTAATAAACTCCATAGCTTGCGCGATTTCCGCCGCTTTTTCGAGTTCTTCTTCAGTTGCTTCTTTTTTACCATATTTCAAATTACTCTCGATTGTACCTGAGAAGAGAACTCCTTTTTGCGGTACATAACCAATTTTCTCTCTTAATTCCTTCTGAGATACTTCTCTAATATCCGTGCCATCTATTAATATTTGGCCGCTTGTGACATCGTAAAAGCGTGGAATTAAGTTGATTAATGTTGATTTACCACTACCTGTACTTCCGATGAAAGCTGTCGTTTCACCAGGTTTTGCAGTAAAGGTGATATTGGAAAGCACATCTTCTTCTGCACCTGGGTATCTAAAGCCAACATTTTTAAATTCAACGTAACCTTTCTTGTCTGAAGCAAATGTTTTCGGCTCTTTTACATCACTAATGGTAATGTCAGTATCTAAAACTTCTGCGATACGTTGTGCGGAAACTGAAGCACGTGGAACCATAATAGATACCATTGAAATCATTAAGAAGGCCATGATGATTTGCATTGTATATTGCATAAATGCCATCAAATCACCAACTTGCATATGTCCCATATCCACTTGGTGTGATCCAACCCAAATAATAAGTACAGTAACGGCATTCATGATAAACATCATCATTGGCATCATAAATGACATTAAACGGCTTACAAATAAATTTGTTTTTGTTAAATCTTGATTTCCTTTTTCAAATTTCTTTTCTTCATGTTTTTGAGTATTAAAAGCACGAATAACGAGCATACCGGTTAAAGATTCACGAGTGATTAAGTTAATTTTATCTACTAACTTTTGGATACGCTTAAACTTAGGAATCGCGATGCTAAATAAACCAATGACTAGGCTTAAAATCGCAATTACCGCAACTGCGATAATCCATCCCATTGAAAGGTCTGTAGTAAGTACTTTAATAATGCCGCCGATACCTAAAATTGGTGCATAGAATACAATGCGAAGCATCATAACCATAAGTGTTTGAACTTGTTGGATATCATTTGTACTTCTTGTGATTAGAGATGCAGTGGAAAACTTATCAAACTCCGCATTCGAGAAGTTGGTAACTTTCCGGAATACTTTCTTTCTAAGGTCTCTGCCGAGTCCTGCAGCTACTTTTGCAGCAAGTAAACTCACGATAACGGTAGCTGCCATACTTACTAAGGATAAAAGTAGCATTTTCCCGCCGGAAGTAAGAATAAAATTAGATTGAAGTTTATCAATATTGATACCGATTTTCTTATACTCATTCTCAATGTATGAAACAGCTGATTGTGTTACCATGCTGCCTGGCATATTCTTAAACTTTTCATCTGCCTTTTCTTTCATTGCATTGATTTGATCTTGAGGAAGTTTCGCAATGATTGCAAAAGGATCTGAATTTGGCGGAAGTTTCGCTGGTGTGTTGTTGTCACCTGTCGCAGCAGGAGAGAAAGCAGATGAGCCACCTTTTTCAATTCCTTGTGTAATTAACATTGGTTTCCCAAAGATATCGTTAAGTTCGTTAATTATTTTTTTATCTTCTGTATGTAACTTATAAAGTGGCTCTTTATCAAGCTGCGGATAATCTTTTAAGTCATTTTTTAGTTCACTTTGAGAGAGGTTGTTCTTATCTAAAAGCACATAGTTGTCAGCAACTTTTTTCTTCTCATTTTCATGCATAAAGAGCGTAAGTTTATCCATTTCACTTTTACGAATAACCTCAGGTACTGCATTTTCTACACCTTTTTGTTGAATCCCTACATTGACAATGTTAGACATGTAGTCTGGCAGTGATAGATCGCATACTGCCTGTACAGTTAAAAGACATACAACTGCAATGATGGAAGCAATAAATGGTTTTAAATGCTTGATGATCTTTAACATTTAGTTCATCTCTCCATTTTCTTTGTCTAATTTTTTTAGTTTTTACTCCGCTTCTCTCCTTTATTCTTCGTATTCTCAGTAATTCATTCTAGCAGCTCTTTACGTATTTTCGACTACAGATTAATTTTATGACTATATGAAGATATAATGCACCGAAAATAATCAAACATATTTTATAAAAAGTGATTCTATAAAATATGTTTAAAGCCTATTTTGATAACTCTTTTTTTCAAAAACGGTTTTTTTATATCAGGTAAATTAGCAGTAATAGACTTATCTTTGATCAAACATGTTTATAAACCAACATAACGTACAGGAAATCGACTTTTCTCTTTTCGAAATTTACTTAGCATACAGTGGTCATATATTTTCAAGAATAACGGAAGAATATATAGAAAATGCTACATAAACGTGAAGTTTGATCAACTTAGGGGGGACAACCTTGTTCAATCAAATAGTAAAAGCTGTACCCAATTTATTTACGATTGGAAATTTATTGTGCGGTGTTTTTTCAATTACCATGAATATGAGTGACTATTTGGAAGTAGCCTCCATTTTCATTTTCTTTTCAGCTGTTTTAGATCTCCTTGATGGAAGAATTGCGAGGAAATTAAAAGTGAACAGTGAGTTTGGTGTACAATTGGATTCTTTAGCTGATATTGTTAGTTTCGGAGTTGCGCCTGCACTTCTATTTCATTCGATAGCAACACCATCTATTTTAACTTCTTTGGCATTTATCCTTTTCCCAACGATGGGTGCTTTAAGATTAGCTAAATTTAGTGTAAAACCAACCATTGGATATTTTAAGGGATTACCTATTCCAGCTGCTGGATTACCATTGGCCGGTATGGGATTGTTTTCATATAGCAATGCATGGATTACATTAATCCTCGCTCTCTTAATGGTAAGTCCAATTAGGTTTAAAAAACTTTAATTGGGATCACGTATATCGCTTTATTTTGTGGGTTATCTATTTTCTTAGCTTGATAACGATGTGGTGGTACCCCTTGTTTAAAAGAACTCCTACCTCCCAAAATACTTAGTTACGCCCAAATAACATAACAAAAAGATTAGGAAATCACTCCTAATCTTTTTTGTTTATTACTATTCCATTGCCCCAGCAACATCATAATCATTTAAATCTAATTCAATCGGTTGCCCTAACGCAAGTTTCGCAAGTTCAGATCCTAAGTATGGACCTGCTGTTAATCCTGAAGCACCTAATCCGTTTGCAATGAGTATGCCTTCAAAATTAGGGAGTGGGCCAATAACAGGTAAGAATCCTGGCGTAAATGGCCTGAAGCCAACTCTAGTTTCAAGCATTGTACCATCTTCTAAACCAGGCGCTACTGTTAACGCTTTATGGAATACTTCATGTAAACCACCAGCTGTTACACGGTGATCGAAACCAGTATCATTCTCATGCGTTGCACCAATTACGACATGGCCATTGTCAAATGTTAAAATATATTGATCGTTCGGCGGCATAACAACTGGCATATTTTCTGTTGCTGTATTTTCCATTTGCAAATGAACAATTTGTCCTTTTTGGAATGTAACTAAGAAATTAATTCCTAACGGATTCAAGATTTCATTCGCCCATGCGCCTGCAGTTACAATTACCTTTTCTGCTAAAATTATTTCATCGTTTACTGTAACTCCAGTAATACGATTACCTTCACGGACTAATACTGCATCTCCTTTTATAAAAGTAGCACCATGTTTTTTCGCAGCACTTATTAATGCGTTACGTAATGATCTTCCATTTACTCGTGCAGCGCCACTAATATGAACAGAACTGTATTCTTCTGATAATGCCGGGAATAATTTTTTCGTTTCTTCAGCTGATAAGCGAGTGATTTCACCGATCTCTGGTGCATCTTCACGTCGTTTATAAGCTCGTTCTTCCATTTGATCTAGTTTTTTCTCGTCAGTATGTAAACTAATTGCACCTACACGGTTGTAACCTGTATCCGTTTCACCGTCTTCTTCTAATTGTTGGATTAACGAAGAATAGTAACGTGCACCGCCCTTAACGATTTTATACCACGCTTTATTACGACGCTGTGAAAGCCAAGGACAGACAATACCTGCTGCTGCATCAGTTGCTTGACCTAATTGTTGGCGATCAACGATAGTAACATTCGCACCTGCTTTTGCAAGATGATAAGCAGTAGACGCTCCTAAAATTCCAGATCCAACTACAATATACGATTTCATTTCAAACACCTTTTCTCTTTTGCTAATTATTTAAATATAAGAACATACTTTAGTATACTGAAAGGAATCCTTTTTTCAATGTGCTCAACGTAATTAATTGTTGCATCATTGTGACGTTCCTAATCATTATTTTTTCTTCTTACGGAATAATTCAATTGTTTTATAGCCTTGTGAAAGGATTTCAATCATTTTCTCAAAACGTTTATCGCGTGTTTTTTCTTGTTTCACAGAAAATAAATTACGTGCCCAATCTTTTTGATAACCAGGAGTTAAACTTTGATAAAACTTAAGTTCAGCTGGATGATTAGCCAATAATGCTTCAACATCTTGAATACGGTCTGCATAATCAGCAACACATTGACTCGCTGCAGGTGTTTTCTTCGCTTTTTTCTTTTCACGTTTTAAACCTACAACTGTAAAGACATCATCCATACTTACCATTCGCGCAAATTTAATTTCGCTTTCCCCAACATATCCATCATCTCCAACGTTTAATGCCGGAAACATCTCATCACGGTGAATAAACGTACTGTAACGAGCATTACCTTTTTTCGGATATGCGAAAAACACGTAACCTTTTTCAATTAGTAATTCTTCATTACTAATAATAAAATTCGTTTGTTTCACCATTTCATCAAGTGTTTCAACAAAAATAAAAATAGCATCATGTTCTTTTGAAAATGAGGTTTCTTTACCTGTGAAAATGTCATAATCACTTGGTTCGTTAATTACGACCATATTTGTATACTTATTTAGTTTCAATTTATCAATAACTGACATTATAATCTTCCTTTGCATCCAATATTCATTTTATATACTTCTTTATACTGTTCTAGTGTATTATATCTATTAAGAAAATTAAACTTGAAATCGTATCATTCTGTTTCAATAGACCATAATTTTTTACTATAAGGAGTGGTTTTATACCGTATGTAATCCGAGATGAAGGGCTAGTTTTGCAAGGAGATAATGGAAAAGAGCCAGTCTTTCATACATATGAAGAAGCTGAGGAAACGTTAAAAACGTTAACTATACCGCAGTTTCCGAAACATATTAGACGAAAACCATTTAAACCAAAAATAATAAAAATAGCCGATTCTGAATAAGAACCGGCTATTTTTATATTCACAACTCAATAGCAAATAAAGTATATAAAAGCTCTTTATATTGATTTTCTGTAATTTCACGCTTCGTTTTTTCTCCATAAATAATTTCAGTTAAACTAGTATTCGTTAATGAGACATGGCCAAAGTTCGTCAATTTTACTGCAAGGGGTCCTTTATTGAAAATAGATTTCTCATCTTCTATCACTCTTCTTTGAACATCGTTTACTACTGTCTCATCAATAATATGTTTATAAAAAGCATGACAAACTTTCCATTCTCCATCAACATCTATTCTTTCTAGAACGTAGTTTCCTTTACTCGTATCTTTTTGTCTTACTCGATACGAACCGTTTTTAGAAGAAACAAGTTCGCCAGTAAACGGTACTGGCACAAGAGGTACTAATGAAGCAATACCTACATCAATTAAGTATCTTACGTTTTCGTAATTTAAAATAATTGTTATATGCCCATCTTCAAGTGCCCAATCGTTTATATCATTTTTATATACGGTACCTAGTGCGAGTTGTACATCATAACCACTATCTTTTAAAAAATAGTAAAAAAGAGTATTTAATTCATAACAAAGCCCACCTCGAGAACTAGTTAAAATTTTCTTTTGTAAGTTTTTCATAGAAATTGTATTCGCATTACTTGCTATTACATCTAAATTCTCAAACGGGATTGTGTGGGCAAATGCAAAGAGTATTGTACTTAATTCTTCAAATTTTATTTCAGTACATTTTTCAAGGTTTAATCTTGTGAAAAGTTGATCTTGTAACTTTGTCATATTCAGCACCCCTTAATAAGTTATAAATTAAAATAATATATGCTGATTGTAAATTTAAAGGGATATAGTAACAATGTACATTTGCAGTTACTGTACCGGTACAAAATTTAAATTTGAAAAACATTTTTATATAAAAATACAAATAAGAGGCACCATCACAGATGCCTCTTTCGAATTACATTTTATATCTTTATTTCAATGAGCTTAATTTTTCAATTGCTTGTTGCTCAGTTGCTAAGAAAAAAATATCCTTACCTTTATTACATTCATAAATGAAATCTTTTAGGCTTTTACTAGTGTACATAGAAAAATCCCCGATAATAGCAATTTTCACGCTGTAATTAATAAACTTTTGAAGAATATCACCCGCAAGCCGTGTTTTTAGGTCAAAGAAGCTTTCACTTATACATGATTTATCAATAATAATATGTTTGGCATCCACTTCATATTGAACTGTTGCCATAAGATCCAATGCAGTTTGAACATCGGAAATTACTACCTTATCGTTTTTTATGATCGCAATATTTATTTCATCGATAACTATTTTCTTTATTTCCATAGTATCACTCCTCAATAATTTTCATATCATGCTTTGTTAGTTCATTTGAAAATACTAATATTTGTAGCAGGAAGAGATTTAAGTGCCTCTTTATTTTTATTTTTTATTTATATTACGGTGAATGAAATCTTTTTAATTATTACTCCATAGCATTTTCACTTATTATAAAAATATTGTGGAGTTATATAACTTAATAAACTATCAAAAGTATCAATCTCAGAATACGGTTTTATTTCAGTTTTATTCATGATTCCATGAGGATTAAACCATATACCTTTTATATTTGCATTTTGACAACCAGCAATATCCTTTTCTAAATCATCCCCAACAAATAAAGTATTTTCCGGCTGTACATTAAGCTTTTTTAATGCTAGTTCGAATATACGTTTATCAGGTTTACTAAATCCCACTTCTTCAGAAATAATAATCGTATCAAAATACTCATTTAAACTCGTATTCATTATTTTAGCTTTTTGCCTCTGAGTTGAGCCATTTGTAATAATTCCAACTTAAAAGTGCCTCTTTATATGATTTAAGAAAAGAATAGTATTTTGGTCAATTGAAAAACATTTAGGAAAGTTTTCATTCCAAAAATCTTGGATATAATTGCGTGGCAATCTATATTTCGGCGCGAATTCATCAAATAATGATTCTAAAACTATTGTTTTATCACTAATGCCATATTCTCTTTTATCATATTCTTTGAATTTCTGTAACATATTGTTTTTGACTGTATCACTAACATCCTCATAACACTTTTCTAAAACTAATAAAAATAAGTTATCTAATGCCTTATCCCTATCGAGTAACGTATCATCTAAATCAAACAGCATAGCTTTATAACTCCTCAAATAATTTCACAACCTTTCTCACATGATTTAAATAATCCCTTATTCGCACCTTAGGCCTTTACTAAATTAGCAAAAAAACTACAAAGTTTGTGGCGTACGCTCTAGAATTTCGCTGGCTTCTTTTATATTTAAATTCATCTCCCTTTCCCCTTCTAGTAAAGTATCGAAAGTATATTTTCAAACAGTTAAAAAAAACTACATACAATTTACATTATTATACATTAGTTTTTTGTAAATATTAATCGTTCAGCTTTTTATATGATAAGTTTTCTCAAGCACACAAATATTTCTCCATAAAAAAGGAATATGGGTAATAATCCTTTTTTACGGAGAATACACAATCTTGAAAATGGAGTTAATACGTTAAATGTCCTATGAAGTTTCCTACTGTATCTCCACATAAACTACAGATAGTACGGCTATAATGACTACCAGAGGTGATATTATGAAAAACTATCATATCCTCGTGGTTGAGGACGATCAAGAAATTCAGGAATTAATTAAACAATTTTTAATGACACAACAGTATACAGTGGTAGTCGCATCAGATGGATTAGAGGGTATGACACAATTTAATAAGCAATCCTTTGATTTAATTCTTCTAGATGTAATGATGCCCAATCTTAATGGATTTGAAGTATCCAAGATGATTCGAAGTCAGTCAAACGTACCAATTATTATGCTAACTGCATTGGAAGAAGAGGAAGATCAAATGAAAGGGTTCGATCTTGGAATCGATGATTATATAACAAAACCCTTTTCGTTTCATGTTTTGATTAGACGAGTCGAAGCTGTACTTAGAAGAAGTTATGATAAAAATGTAAATAATCATTTGGTATTTAAAGAAGTGCGTATCGATGTTGATGCATATAGAGTATATGTAAATGACGTTGAAATTTTATTAACGACAAAAGAGTTTGAAATTCTACAACTACTATTTCAAAATGAGAGAAAAGTACTCACAAGAGAAAATATCGTAGAAAAAGTTTGGGGGTACGATTATTTTGGAGAAACACGAATAATTGATACACATATTAAAAACCTACGTAAAAAGTTAGCTATCCCTTATATTAAAACAATAAAGGGTATTGGTTATAAAATTGATGAATAGTATTGTGAAAATCATGAAGATGAAGCAAATTACTTATAAACTCTTTATGACTACCTCTCTCATTTTGTTATCCTTTGCAGTATTGATTTATTTAACTTTATACTTCTTTCTCCCTACGTTTTATGAGCAATACAAAACAGATCAACTTCAAACAGGGATAAAAGAAATCATTGATAAATCTAAAGATCTTACGTTTCAAGATGCGATACCACTTTTTGATGAATATGCAAAAAAAAATAATGCGATGCTTTATCTTCAAAATAATGAGGGAATAATTAAATACTCTCCTTCATTTTCTTTTACTCAAAATGGTTCGCAAACAACAGTAGTTACTAGAGCCACACGGTTCGAGAATGCAGGTACCCTTAGCAATTCATATAACGTTACGAAACCAATTCAATTCCAAGATGGTAGTTTAACGCTTATAGTCTTTGCTACATTTCAACCAATTGATGAAGCTTCACAGGTTTTAGTACGCTTTCTCCCCTATATTAGTATCATTGTACTCATAATTGGTGTAGGGAGTGCTTATTTCTATTCCAGGTTTATTACAAAACCACTTATTTATATTAATGAGGGTGCACAAAAGATGGCAAATTTAGATTTCTCCGAAAAAATTGAGGTTCGCTCTACAGATGAGTTAGGAGAATTATCTAATAGTTTGAATGACATGTCTATTAACTTACAACAAGCTATGTTTGATTTAAAAAAAGCAAATCAACAATTAAAAAATGATATTGAAAAAGAACGAGAAATAGAAACAAAACGCAGAGAGTTTTTTGCGATTGTAGCACATGAATTAAAGACCCCTCTTACTGTAATGAAAGGATACTTAGAAGGGATGATATACAATATTGGCCCTTATCAAAATCGTGATCAATATTTAAAGAAAAATCATCAAATTATTGAAAGTATGGAACAATTAGTTCGGGAAATTTTAAGCATGTCGAAATTAGAACAACACACCTTTAAACTAAAAGTAGAAGAAGTTAATCTTTCGAAGTTAATAGATACAATCACAAAAGATCTCGAATTTTTTGCTTCTCAAAAAAGCATCCAAATAATAAAAGAAATTGATTCTGATCTTTCTGTTTATACAGATCGTGTTCTTTTTGAAAAAGCATGTAAAAATATTATCCATAATGCAGTTATGTATTCACCACATAATGAAAAAGTCTATATAAAGTTAAGTGAGGATTCTAAACAAGGTCAAATCAAAATGCAAATTATGAATACAGGTGTCAATATTAAAGAAGAGAATATACAACAAATTTTCAAACCATTTTATCGAATTGAAAAATCAAGGAATCGAAATACTGGAGGAAGTGGTTTGGGGTTATATATTGTTAAACAAATTCTTGAAACGTTAGATATAAAGTATTCTATAAAGAATATGGAACGTAGTGTACAATTTAGCATGAACATTCCATTATCTAAACAAAAAACAAACAAACTCCCCTCTTAGTAGGACGAGTTTGTTTGTTTTTTGTAGTTTTAGTATTGATATTTTTCGAGTTACTTTTTAAGCAATATTGGGATTAGCTTTTTTACCAATCCACATACCTAAGCCCACCATGCCAAGCCAACAGCAAATTGCTAACATAAACATCAATCGTTGTACGGATAACCCTTCAATCTGCATTTGACCCTTCCCAACAATTGTTTGGAAAAGTTGCGACCATTCGACATCGTAAAACACCCCTACTCCCACAATCACAATCAATATAAAAAATTGTAAAAATATATTCCCCATATTTCTCCATGTTGTGTAAATGAGTAAAGAAAGCTCTCTATGTGTAGCATTCACCATATATACTTTCATATTATTTTTAGAAGAAATACTATTAATGGCATAGCTCCCAAATGTAACGCTAAGGACTATAAATATTGGAGAATAAAACCCGAATATCATGATTAAAGTACTTACTAAAAACAAATGGATTGGATTAACTTTCTTAGCAGCTTTGATATCTAAAAATATGGACATCAAAATCCCTAATAGGTATGGTCCAACTACAATGAAAATACAGGTTAACATGTTATAGAAAGTAAAACTATAAAAAATCCCCATCAAAAATAAATATCCATTTCCTAATCCAAGTAAAAATGATTCTGCCTTTAAGCGAATTGGTAAAGAAGATGAAAGTTTATGAAAGAACTTTCCTTTCAACAAACTCAAAAACATGAAACAAATAAGCGCTATAGAAAGTAGAAAAAAATAAAAAATATATTGTTCATTATTTATGTTACGACTTGTTCGAATCAAAAGAATAAGCATTGAGACAAAAAGAAACTTTCCTACAACCGATACGATGGAGATAGGTAAAAGCCCTTTGGCTAACTCTGTTCTCGGCATTTTTTTTATAGCAAAAAGGATACTGATTAAACAAATCCCATATATGCATGTTATCAGCGGCGGCGATAAAAAACTAATCGCTAACAAAACGATTATTAGTAAAAGAAAAACGATACCAATAATAATCGCTTGTTGATTTTTATTATAAACCTTTCCCCCGCCTTCCACATGTAGAAACAATAAAGTACTCGTCATGGTAGAAATTGTACTAACTGCAAAACCAGAAACTAACGCACTTATTTCTAGCCATCTTGAACTCCATCCAAAGAAAGTAACACTAAGTAATGATACTATCAGAATAGAAACAGTCCAATATAAGGAGCGGCGAATCCCAGCCTTATTCACAATAGGTATCCAGATAAACACACCCGTCATATAAGTTGTATAAAACAGGATTGATGGCCAGTATCCCTCAAAGCCTTTCGAAATCTGTAATCCATAAACAATGTAAATAAGCATGGGTGTAAAGATAGTCGTTATTAGTAGACTAAATGTAGTTATACTTTGCACCACAAGTCTTTTTTGCTTTGTCGTATGTATCGTATAACACCTCACTTAAAATGAAATCAGTAGTTGTTATTACTTATTCTGTCCGGAACGAGGTTGTTATATATGCGCAATCCAATTGAAATTCCCATTACGAGGTAAACTCAATCTAAATCCACATTAAATTAAGTGGCGTGCAAAAAAGGTGGATTTTGTGATTCTTATAAATAAAATTAATGGATATATTCAAAACCTTAATCATAAATGGAACAAATGTGTTACTTAGATTGTCTATTACGTATAAAAAAGGTGCTTTTGGTAGTTCTCTCATTTTGTAATGCAAGAAACACAAGATGAGTGCTATCCTGTGCATTTGTTAATTGTATAGGTATGTAAAATACCTATACAAAATCCATATATTCTTGAAAGAGGTTGAAAATGTATGATAGTTTCAAAGAAGTTTTTTCACATTTCGCATTATAAAAAGATGTTACCTGTAGTATTACTTTCATGTGTAACGCTTATAGGCTGTTCCAATAGTAATATTCAATCCGCACCACCGAAACAAACCAAACAAGAAAATACAAGTAATCATTCTTTTGTAAAGCTGGAAAAAGAATATGATGCTAAACTTGGTATTTATGCATTAGACACAGGTACGAATCAAACCGTTACTTATCGTTCAGATGAACGGTTTGCATACGCATCTACCCACAAAGCCCTTGCTGTTGGAGCACTGTTACAAAAGAAATCAATAGAAGATTTAGATCAAAGAATTAAGTATACTAGCAAAGACCTTGTGAATTACAATCCAATTACTGAAAAATATGTAGATACAGGTATGACTCTGAAAGAGCTTGCGGATGCTTCCCTTCGATATAGCGATAATACTGCACAAAATCTTATTCTTAAGCAATTAGGTGGGCCAAGTGAATTCAAAAAATCACTGAGAGAAATAGGAGATACTGTCACAAATCCTGAACGTTTTGAACCAGAATTAAACGAAGTGCAGCCAGGAGACACTCGTGATACTAGTACCCCAAAGGCATTAGCTACTAGTCTTCAAGCATACGCGTTAGGCGATATACTTTCAGTTGAGAAACGGAACTTTTTAATAGATTTGATGAAAAGAAATACTACGGGGGACAACTTAATTCGTGCTGGAGTTCCAGGAGAATGGGAAGTAGCCGATAAGACCGGCTCTGGGTCTTATGGAACAAGGAATGATATTGCAATCATTTGGCCACCAAATAAAAAGCCAATTATTCTTGCGATACTTTCTAATCATGCGAAAGAAGATGCGAAAGAAGATGATAAACTTATTGCAAATGCAACTAAAATAGTGTTAGACGCTTTAAAAGTAACAAATAAATCATAGTAATGAATTTAAGCTGCTCCTACTTTACGGCACATTTAGTTTTAAAGACTAGTACTTATCTAAACGCTAAGAAGTGTAAGCGTATTTTCAGACAACGAAGGAGGCAAAAGCCTCCTTCTGCTCCTAATTGAACTCTCATCCCGTTCCTAAAGAAGACGCCACCACATCGTAGTGGTCTTTCACGTTCGAATCTCCTATTTAGAGTTAATATTTTACGTTTCCTTTCATCTTCAACCATTCTAATGCTCAATCATATTACGCATATTTTTAGATTTTCCATTTGTAGCTATATTAATCGAGACATTTAAATCTAATTCTTTATTTTGAAGGGATATCCCCCCTTCTTTTTTATACTGTTTCCACAATTTAGAATTCTGCCGATATAAGGAATGTGATAACTGATACGTGTCAATCCCTCTTTCGATTCCTTTTCGGTACGTTTTTTTAATTTCTTTTTCAACTTGGTCCTCTGCAATTTTTTTAATATCATTTACAGGCATAGAATTTATTAATTGAAAAATATCAGCATCGAAATGGATGTTCATAAGCATGCGTAACTTTCCATTTTTAATAAAATGCTTTGTATCTATCTTTGGATTTTTTAATACTATTTGTCCAATGATTTTCTTGTTAAATTTTAATAGTAATGGAGCTCGTTTGGTATTTTCATCTGTCCACCGAACACCAGCAATATCATGGCTGTTTAAATGATTTATATAGGATTTATCGTTTATAAAACCATAACCACTAAATTTTAACATTGGAAATGATGTATGTCCTTTTTCCAATATGTTTTAGTCGTAGCTAAGAATGGAATGCGAGTTGTCATCCCAGGTTCATAATAATTTCTTTGGAATTTATATAAAGGTAAAGGATCTATTATTGTATATTGCTTGGTTATCTCTTTTGGTAAATTAATGATTGTATATAATTGAGAAATATTTAATATATTATTGTTCGCTAATATATTTTCTAAAGGCTCCTTAGTTCCAAATATCCACATAGTATCTCGAAATTGAAAAAACCGAGAAAAAAATCATTAAATTGATTTAAGTCACCATGTTTTAGAAATCTCTCTGTTACAACAATTGTTTTGAGATGCTCCCATGAGATTTCTTGTTGAGCACCCTTATAAAAATCAAATGCTGCCTCATCTAAAATGGGGCCTTTTCCCTTTCCGATATAGGCCTGGCTATAATTACGGGTAGTGCTCCCTTCTTGTTTAGCTATGTTAGAAAAATTAATAAATTGCGGACGGATGATATAGTTATTATCTTTAAAATCGATACCTAGACTATTTATATACAAAACGTGATGCAACTCTCTTTGATCCCAACACCCTGTTAGAAACGTACACATCATAAAAAGAAATATAACTATTCTTTTATTTTTCTTCATCGGTACTCTCTCTTTTCCTTGTATTATCTTGCGTATGCAATTCTTTAGGTCTTTTTTTCATATACGTGAAAGGAAGTCTAAATGTGGCTGCTAGCATACTTTTAAACACAGGGGGTGAATATGGTGTAAAGAATGGAACTCCAAAAGAGCGTAAATTTACTACATGTATCACCATCACAAGGACACAAAAGATAAATCCTACTATGCCTAATAAAGAAGATACTAAGAATACTACATACCGCAATATACTTATTATTCCTGTTACTGACTGATTAGTTAAAGCAAATGTCGAAACAACCGAGATTGCTATTATAATGACCATAGATGCTGAAACAATTCCTGCACTAATAGCAGCTTGTCCAATAATTAATCCCCCTACAACAGATAATGTTTGACCGAATACGGCAGGAACACGCAATCCTGCTTGTCTCAAAATTTCAAATAAGGTCATCATAATTATCCCCTCTAAAGGAGCTGGAAAAGGAATCCCTTCTCTTGATAAGCTTAATGTAGCTAGCAACGTATAGGGAATCTGATCTGGATGATATGTAATTAGTGCTATCCAAATTCCTGGAAGAAATATAGAAATTGCTATCCCCAAAAGACTTACAAGTCGTACAAAGCTACCGAATATGTAGAAAAGATCTTGATCTTCAGATGTATTCACAAAAAAAGGAAATGTAACTGGTGCAATTGTCGCTGTTGGTGACCCTTCAACCAGTAAAATAAAACGCCCATATAGCAAACAATTCACAGCATAATCAGGGCGCCCTGTATATTCAACTAAAGGAAATACACTAAATTGATTGTTTGTGATTAACTCTTCAATTTGTGCACTTGAAACAACCCCGTCTATTTTAATTTGTCTTAATTTTAATCGAACTTGATTAATGATATCTTGGGATGCGACATCTTTTAAATACAGGAGTGCTACTTTAGTTTGTGTTCTTTCTCCAATAATAAATTCTTCATAACTAAGAGAACTCGTTTTTAGTCTTTTTCTAATTAATCCTATATTTGTGTTTAACTCTTCAACAAATCCATCACGTCCACCACGAATGGTCATCTCTGTATTTGTTTGTTCAACCGATCTGGTAGGTATTTGGGCAATATCAACTATATATCCATGTTTAGATTCTTCAAAAATAATAAGGAGGTTACCTTCAAATATAATCTGAGAGATAGTTTCATTCGAATTTACCATATCTAATTTCTTTACTGATAACTGGGGAATTAATGTTGAGAGGTTAAACTCTTCTATTGAATTACTTGAAAGCTCTTTGCAAACATGGGATGATGTGGCTTGTTTTAATTTTGTATTGTCAATTAAGTTTTGACAATACATAAACAATACTGAATTCCTTTTTTCTTTCTCATCCAATTCACGCTTTATTACTTTTACATCGTTGCATCCTTCAAACCACTCTAGTATTATCTTCTCATTTATTTCTACTTGTTTGTTCATCTACGTTGTCTCCTTCAAACTCAGTAACCTTATATAAAATACATCCCCATACTCTTTTAAGAGCTTTTCTTAAATTTAGCAACCCATACAAACACTATTAGTAAGATAGAAAACAAAAATAGCCCTAAAGCTGAAACTGGTAAAATAATTTGAGATACAAACCAATAGAAACTAGAGTCACTGATGGGTAGTATACTTATTAATAAAATACATGAAAGTATTGCAAACATAATCCCATTTCTCGTTTTTCGATTTGTAATTGATAACAAATCTGGTATAAGAAAAACAACAAGTGATAGACGAATAAAGATCCCTACAAGCCACTGATACACGGAGAGAAAGTCTAAATTTTCAATATACCTTCCTATTGACACAAGTCTCCATTCTTCAAATGCTGGATATCGTTGGTTTGCTGCTACGAAAGGTCCAAATTCTATAATAGCTGCCATAACTGGGCCTATTGTGATACCGATAATAACCATTCCCAAAGCGATCAGTTGATATAATTTGACTTTTGAACAAATGTGATGCTGTAAGAAAAGAATAAAAATTAACTCTAAAAATCCCGCTGCAGGATAAACCATTCCCTTAAATACTGGCTTCATTCCATTTTCCATCATTGGCTGAAGTAAAGAATAATCTTTATGCGGAACATTTGCAAACATTACAAAAAAACCAAGTAGAAATACAATAGGTAACAAAACACCTGTTGTAAGTGCAATAGATTCAATTCCTCTTGTAGCATTATAGAGACAAATCATTGAAAAAAGTATTCCTAATACAAAATGAGGTGTTTCTGGTAAATAAAAAGAGAAAAAAGTTAATGTTTCTTTTAGTGCAACGACACCAATTGTTATTAAATAAATCACAACTATGAATATGATTGGATATACACTGAGTTTCCCAAAATTATTTTTTAACCACGAAAACAAGTGTTCATTTTTTATGTTTCTATATATGATGAATATTAATGAAATCCAAATCAAGTATATAATGCTTACTAATATGATAGAGATCCACGAATCTCTACCCGAGGTATCTAATAACATAGGAATCATAATGACATGATTAATTATCCCAATACTACCAATGAGTATCATAGAAACTTGAAATAAAGTAATTGTTTGCTTAGTCATACATACCACCATATTTTGTAATGAATAAATATTACATAGTATAACTGATACATTGCATCTTTATTCCAAATGGTTAGTGCTTAGAGCCATGGACAATTAAACGCTCTTATTTATAAAATCTATCACATGAGATGTAAGCTAGTTCCTTTTTACAGATAAATAATTAAACGGGACAGTATTTAGATCATACATCTAGGTAATGGCCCGTTTTTTATATGTAATTCCTCAATGATATAGTTAACCGATCATAACAAAAAGAACCTGTAGAAAATC